>JAJDCC010000177.1 GCA_029261015.1 Candidatus Omnitrophota bacterium
GTCGATAAAGAAATGTGCCACCGTTCCCAGAAATTACGCATACTGGTAGCAACATACGGATGATTGAAGTTCAGTTGAAAATCAAGACCCATCCACTTACCCAAACCACGTGCAATATCGCTATAACCACTAAAGTCATAGTAGATCTGCATAGCAAACATGGTCATCACCACCCACCAGTGCACCATGGCCGTTTTGACATCATGCGCACCAAAAGCCGCATTCACAGCAACTGCTAAGTGATCAGCCAAAACCACTTTCTTAAAGAAACCAAAAGCGATCAACTGCATGCCTTCCCACTGCGCAGCTTCAGTAATAGGCACACACTGGCGCAATTGAGGGAGTAATGTTTTAGCACGTACAATGGGACCTGCCACCAACTGAGGAAACATAGACAGATAGGCAAAAAAATGCAAAATATCTTGAGTCGGTTTAATCTCTTTGCGATACACATCGATGGTGTAACTCATTGATTGAAAGGTATAGAAACTGATCCCTACTGGAAGGGCTAAATGTATCACCGGAACCGCCATCCCAGAACCTGACCAATTGAGGAGAGCATTGAGGCTTTCCGAGAAAAAGCCCAGGTATTTAAAGGTCGCCAAGGAACCGATATTGCCTGCTATAGACAATCCCAGCATGAGTTTTCGGCGTTGAGGGTATTTCTCCATCCCAAGCGCAGCGTAATAATCAAGCAACCCACTTCCCGCTAAAAGAAAGAGAAATCGCCAATCCCACCAACCATAAAATAAAAAAGACGCTGCGGTCAAAAAGGCCCAGCGTGGCTGTGGTGTTCGACGTATCCACGGCCAAATAGCAAAGAATATAGCTGCGAATACTAAAAATATAAAAGAATTAAAAAGCATAAACCTACCTATTTACGGGGTGACATAGACAAGACGGGTAGTATACAGGGGAGACCTAATTAGGGAAAGACTCATGATTATCAGCAGAATTAAGTCAATTGATACTATACCGCGTGATTTTAAAGCGCTGTAACAGCCATACAGCTGCACCGGAAATTAAAAACACGCCAATAGCCGAGGGAATATAAGGCAAGAAAGCGCGATGAATCAAATACACACCTAAAGTCAATGTACCTAATGGCGCCCAAGTGCCTATCGCGTGATCTGATAGCGCTAGAAAAAGCCAAAAAGAACCTATTGATAGCAAAACAGTACCAAAAACAAAATCTTGACCCAGTAGGGGTTCATTCCAATGAATAGCTAGCCACCATACTTCTATCAACGACCACAAAACACCCACCATAAATACACCTAGCCCTTGGTACCAATTTGCAGGTTTCCACTGCTTACGGTAAATCATATAACCCATTGCAACAAACAGCGAAGAGAAAAAAGGCCCATCACGCATATCATTGATTAGACGTGGTACCACCAAAGGGCTTTCACTATAAGCACGTGAGAGCGTGGCCCACGCATACATGACACCGCAAACAAGTAGCAACACTTTTTGCCACCGCAACTTCACAAATAATGCTACAACACTTAAACCACAAGCTAATGAAGGTAAAAACCATAAATGAAATGCCGTTCCCGTGCGGGCTATCACCACAGGCCTTGTCCCATAATAGTCCCAAAATGGCCCCCAACCCTCACGAGTGACCTTCCATACCACATATATCAATGACCAAATGATAAAGAAGCGCGCCAGCTTCAACATCGTTTTAACCCATACTTGAGCTAGCGGTTTTTTGTCTAAAGATTGCGCAAAGAAATAACCCGACGCAATAAAAAAGAAAGGCACAGCAAAGCGAAAGAAATTATTCAAGAATACAGCAAATGCTGGGAATTGCTGCTCAAAAGGCACTGTATGGATAACAATCACACCAAAAACACTGATGATGCGTCCGAGTTCAATACCTTGAAGTTTCTTAACTGAAGTAGCTGACATAGTCAGTAATTGTGTCATCAATGGATGGCCACGTCTATACTAGAACTTCAAAACGTGCAGAGGCATTAACGTTTTTTCTTATTGAAATAAATCACGTGCCACAGCAGCCATACCCAGTGCTGCAGCTGAATCGCCTGCAATCGCCCACTCAATGCGCGTCGTCACCTTTTTAGGATCCATCGGACTCACCGAGAACATGGGCCAACCATTCTTTTCAAAACTTGCTTTGACCCAGGTAAGATACTGATCGCGGAATTGCATTTCAGATAATCCGCCACCCAATACAATAAGACCCGGATCGAATATTCGTGCATAGCCTGCTAGGGCATATCCCAAAATACGTGCCTGACGCTCAAAAATCTTGAGGGCAAACACATCCCCCTTCTCCGCATAATCCCGCAACTGAAACGCTTTTTGTTCGATCGTCAATGCATCATCATTTAATGGATGCGACTTCCATTCTTCTTTTTGCAATTCACACCCTACACGGCGTCGCAAAGCCACCAACGACACCCAAGCCTCTAAACACCCTTCTAGCCCACACGAACATTGCGGCATCTTGCCATCAGTTTCAAGAAAAGGAACCGACACATGGCCGATCTCAAGCGCAAGTCCATTAGCACCATCAAAGGGTTTACCACCGGGTAACACAAATCCGCCACCTAAACCAGTGCCGGGCGCTAAGAATAATAAAGGGCCACAATAAGATTTACGTGCCGCATATTCCCCCACTGCCGCTGCATTACAATCATTAGTCATATAGACAGGAATTTTGACGCGCTTTGAAAACGCCTCACGAATGTTCACACCCACCCAATCATCTGCCAGATTCGCACGGCCCCAAATCGCTCCGTTACTGCTGGGTGCTGGCACATCTAAACCAATGCCTTCGACTTCATAACGATCAATACCAATCGCTGCGCAGAGTTGATCGAGCGCGGATTCAAGCTGCGTGAAAGTGGCTTCATAACCTTTTTTGACATCGCTGGGAACTTCTACCAATGCACCCGCTTTTTGACCTGCGTTGTCGACCAAAACCGTTTTAATGGTGCTGCCACCAATGTCCAAACCTGCAAAATATGCCATGACTGACTCCTAACAAAACTGATGATTGAAATGCTGGGTAATCCAGGAAAACTGTGGGGTATTATAACGTAGAAGCCACTCAATGTGCTTAGCTATGCGCAATCATATGCAACACTTCTGCAATAAACGTCTGGTATTTAATGCCATACTTTTTGGCTTTGATTGCTTCAAGTAAATATCAATGCGCTACACCATCACATCGGCCATCGTAGAGAAGTACAGGATTTGGCTATCAAAAAACAACACATCAGGCGGCATATGCATCTGTTCTAGCATCAATTGGAAATCAGGAATTTGGATGAGCAGTTCATCACCCTGTGAGTGCATGAGGGTCTTTTTAGGAAGCATGGGTGCCCAGTCCATGTTTTGAATAGCAGGGGCCGCAAATAAACCCGAAGCCTGGATCGGCTCACAATATGCAGCAGTGGTGGTACACAGAAAAACCAAAGTCGTACCCCAAAAACTCAAAATCAGTCGCCGCATCTTTGTACTCCTTAACAACACATAACGTTTTAGGATATGTACAAAGTATCAGACGATTAGTTATTTAACAATACTATACAATATTGCATCTAGAGACTTTACTGCTGAATCCCTAACTGCTTGAGCTTTTGGTAGAGGGTTGACCGGTGGATACCCAGCTTCTTGGCTGCTGCAGAGCGATTCCAGCGCACTTCTTCAAGCACACGCAAAATCATCTCTCGCTCAGGAAGCCGAAGGGCATCCTTGAGCCCATTGGCATCATTAGCGGCAACATCCGTAGGCTTCACAGTCGCAGGTTGAGATTTTGGTGCAGCGACAGGATCTGGTGCTAAGGAAGAAGATAAAATCACCTGGTCCGGGTTACGGCGCAAATTATCCGGAAGGTCCTCGATTTGAATTTCGTCATGGTCGGACAAAATGACGGTACGTTCTAAAATGTTCTCCATTTCACGCACATTACCCGGCCAAGGATAATTTAACAACACATCCATCGCATCAGGACTGACCCCTGTAATTTCACGACCTACCGAATGTGCAGCAACATCAATAAAGTTCTTGATCAATAACGGCAAGTCTTGACGCCTTTCGCGTAGCGATGGCAAGCGTACTGTAATCACATTGAGTCGATAATAAAGATCTTCACGAAACTGATCCCGATGCACCAAATCTAATAAGTTGCGGTTAGTGGCGGCAATAATACGCACATCCACTTTCATGGTACGTGCATCCCCTACCCGTTCATACAAACGGTCTTGAATCACGCGTAATAACTTCACCTGCAACGCTTTACTGAATGCATCAATTTCATCAAGCAAAATCGTGCCGCCATCGGCCACTTCAAAGCGACCTTGTTTATCGCGAATCGCCCCGGTAAAAGCGCCTTTCACATGGCCAAACAATTCACTTTCTAACAGTGTATCGGGAATCGCTCCACAACTGACTTCAACAAATGCTTTATTGCGACGACGCGCATCAGCACGATGTATCGCCTGAGCAATCACCCGTTTACCAGTACCACTTTCCCCTTCTAATAAAACGGTTGTAGGTGCATTGGCAATTTTACGCACCATTTTAAAGACAGCCTGCATACTGGGATCAGCACCAATCACTCCCTCAAAAGGATCTTCGATGTTTTCATGCAATTCATGTGATTGGACTTTGCGGTGTGCCAAAGCACGTGCAAGTGTTGCTTGCAACTCTTCGGGCTGAATGGGTTTGGAGAGATAATCAAAGGCACCACGTCG
>JAJDCC010000178.1 GCA_029261015.1 Candidatus Omnitrophota bacterium
ACGGTGATGGAAAAACAGATATTGGAGGATTTAATCCTACAAATAATTCATTTCAAGTAGCTTTGTCGCGTGTGAATGCGAATGGCGATCCATATTTTTCAGAAAACCATACGATGTTTGGCCCTTCAAGCACTACTTTGAATTATGGTGAGGGTAGTCTATTCACCGGTGATTTTAATGGGGATGGAATGACCGATCTTGGAACATATAACGGTCTTCTTGGTGAGTGGCGCATATGGTTGGTTACTCGAGTGGATGTAGGTGGTCAAGTCGTCCCGAGATTTGTGGAAGACTCTAACTTTAAAGTGGGTGGCTTTGGTGGAGTTGAGGATCAGCCTTTAATTGGAGATTTTAACGGTGATGGTTTGACTGACATCGCTATGCATGACCTCGATGATTATGATTATTGGGGCGGGAGCAACCCCAGCCAACACCATAACCACAGAAGTGTTTATGTGCGGTTCTCGAATGGTGCTAATTTTGTAATTCCTCCCAGTGGAACAAAAGGGGAGTGGTTGCCTGGAGTCAATTTGGAACTGAGTGCGGCAGATATTAATGGTGATGGAAGAACAGACATCATCCATTTTTATAAGGATCCACTTTTAGGTTCACCAGGAGACATTAGAGTTTGGTATTCAGATGGGACAGGATTTATTACAGGCGGTCTATTACCAGTAGCGTTAGGTCCTATATCATCTGACGATGATGTTCAGTTTGGAGATTTAAATGGTGATGGAGTGATGGATCCAGCAACATACGATAAAACCGATGGTTCTTTTAATATTGCGTATGCGGTACACACTGTCCCAGATCTTCTCAAAACCATCAAAATCCCGCAAGGTGGACGTACCGAACTAACGTACGTACCTTCTTCTGAAAATTTGGATGGGAGGTCTGTGTACTTACCTTTTATTATTCCACTATTAGAAACATCAACCCAACACGATGGTATGGGGAACGCTTATACCACTACGTATGAATATGAAAAAGGGGTTTATTATCCAGATGCCATTAACCGTGAAAGCGAATTCCGTGGGTTCGGTGAGGTGAAAGCAATTGATCCAGATGGTAATGTTCAGCTCACTAAGTTTTTTCAAGGTAAAGAAGATAAAGGGCGCCCAGAGTTTATTCAGAAATTAGATAACAATGAGCATAAATGGTCTGAAGAAATCTATACTTATGAGACCGTGCATCCTTATGAAGTAAGCAATGGAGTTATGGATAGCTACTACACTCGGGAAAAAACGGTCACAACAAATACATTTGATAGTAACACCGACTTTATGCAAAGCCGAGTTGCGTACGACTATGATGATTATGGCAATATCACTCTGATTCATGAAGAAGGCGACACCTCATTCACTGATGATGATCGCAAAACCGAGATCACATATCTATCAAATACGACAAAATGGATTTTAGATAAGCCAGCAACGATTATTAAGAAAGACAACCTTGATGCACCCTATTCTCAGCGTCAGTTTTACTATGATGAGCAGGCCCATGGTGTTGCCCCACAAGTGGGTGAGTTATCCAAACAAGAATCCTGGTTAGTGGAAGATGTGAGTAACCCGACGAAGCCTGATTGGGTAGAAACTTTTTATGAATACGATGATTATGGTAACCAGACTAAGGTGAAGGACGATCTCTTAAGAGAAACTTTTAATACCTATGATCCAGTCTATGCGTCTACCTTTCTGACCAAGACAACGGTTTTTGATGAAACCAATAAGGAATTCTCAATCGAGACTACTTACGATCCGCTTACGGGGCAAGTGTTGACGAATGAAGATTACAATGGATTAACCAGCGTCAATGAATATGACGAATTTGGACGGTTAGTCCTCACGAAAATTCGAAAGCCAGACTTAACCGAAATAACGACGAGCCAAACCGCATACAGATTGGGTTCGTTTAATAATACAAACACATCGATTGCTAATCGTAAAACCACAACGGTTTACACCGATGAGCAAGGCAGTTTTCTAACCACTTATGAGTTTAGTGATGGCATGGGGCGCACCATTCAGACGCGATCGCCTGCGCAAGATCCTAATAAACAAATAGTGAGTGGCACGGTTCAATTTAACCCTAGAGGTTTAGTCCACAAGCAGTGGCTGCCTTATCTGGACACTTCACCAGGGATAGAGTATGAAGTTGTGCCTGAATCAGAAGTGCCAACGCCAACGGAATACCTTTATGATCCACTAGGTCGTTTGATTCAAATTAATGAACCTTTTGGTGATGATCAGACCGTATCATCAATGATTAGCTATGACAATTGGGTTGTTACTACAACGGATGCCAAATTCAAAACCACTGAGCGTGAGCAAGATGCCTATGGTCAGCTGATTCGAGTTAAAGAACATGGAAATGCTGAGACTTATTATTTCTATGATGCACGAGGGAACTTAAAGCAAGTTACCGATTCAGAAGGCAATGTCACTCTTATCAAATATGACAGCCTTGGTCGCAAAATTGAAATGAACGACCCCGACATGGGCGTGTGGACATACCAGTACGACACTGTAGGTAACCTTGAGGCTCAAACGGATGCACGCAATGTTGCAGTCACTTTTGACTACGATGTGCTGAATCGTTTAAAGCTAAAAACATTACCCGAGATGACTGCTGAGGGTATCGCTGAAGCAACGGTCACATACAATTACAATGATCCTGACCATATCGAAAAAGTGAGTAGCATTGTCGATACAGCCGGTTCAGGCACAATAAGCTATACCTATAATGATTTAGGGCGAGTTGTTTCTGAAAAACGTACAATTAATAGTACCGATTACATTGTTGGGCGTGAATACGATCTATTAGGGCGTACGACTGAAATGACCTATCCCATTAGCAATCAAGTTGTGAGCTATACCTATAACAATCAAGGGGGTTATGAAACGATTGAGTTGAATGAGGGCGGTACCATTACGTCTATTCTGCAAAGCGCGCAATATGATGAGAATAACCAAATCACCCAATTATTTTTGGGTAATGGCATCAAAACAGATTATGGTTACTACAATGCGTCGACACGATTGAAGACGCTTAAATCCTATTTAGACTCAAACCCAAGTAATATGATCCAGGACAACAGATATGAATTTGACAATGCGGGTAATGTCAAAGATATCTTTGATGACACAGCCAATGACCGCGATCAATCTTTCACCTACGATGATTTGCATCGCCTTGAAAGTGCGACGGGCAACAATACTTATGGGGTGGTAGGTTATCAATACAGCTCGCATGGCAATATGGAAAGCAAGGCAGGGCTGGTATTGACCTATGGCACACAAGGTCCAGGTCAAGTGCGGCCACATGCGGTATTAACTGCAGGGCCTAATTTATCCTTTGGTTATGATGCGAATGGCAACATGATAAGCAAAACACATGCACTTGATTCTAGCCGTTCACGAACCATGAAATTCAATCAAGATAACCGTTTGGTGGAGGTGGCAACACCTGCATCGGGTTCAACGGGAGTCGAATTTAAGACAGGTTGGAACTTCTTCACCTTGCCGGTGAATACGACGGAAGCCTTAATCAGTGATTTGTTTCCAAACTTTACGGCAGATTTCTTGCAGATTACCTATTACGACCAAGCCCAAGACAAATACTTGCACTATGTAGGTGATAGCGATTTCGATGAATTCACTACTCTGGAATATGGTAAGGCCTACCAGGTTTACTGTAAGAGTTCCGGAAAAACGCTGAACTTTACAGAAGGTTCTTCAGGTTCGGTGAGTGGTGGACAGATCAATGCAGGTTGGTACATGCTGCCGACAGTAGGGACACAAGCTTTGGCATTGAACGTGGCTTTTGCTGGTTTAACTTATGGGCAGATTCAAGGTTTTAACAAAACCACTCAAGCTATAGAAGCAGCTACGATGGCTGAGCCAGGTCAGTCATACTGGGTTGAAGTCACTGCAACTTCTATCTGGAATCCGCCGACACCAAGCACCAACACAGGGAGTACGACAAGCTTTGTGTACGATCCTAGTGGTTCACGGGTTAAGAAAACCACAACCAGTGGAGGTGAAACTCTCTACATCGGTGAGCACTACGAAAAGACTGGCGGTAACACGACGATTTCCATTTTCATGGGAGCCCGCCGTATTGCTACCAAGCACTCTACCCAAGGTCTGCGCTACTATTTGCGGGATCACTTAGGCTCATCAAGCATCATCACCGATGATCAGGGTGCAATCGTTCAAGACCAGGCCTATAAGCCATTTGGTGAGTTCTCGGTGCAGTCTGCGCAGGACTCAGCCTCACTTCCAGATGCGTTCACAGGGCAGCGATTAGATGCATCAACCGGGTTTATGTACTACAAGGCTCGCTATTACGATCCAGAGATTGGGCGCTTTATTTCTCCGGACACAATAGTGCCTGATTTTACCAATCCGCAGGCATTGAATCGGTATTCGTATGTCGCGAATAATCCGTTGAGATTTATTGATCCTACGGGGCATTCGTCCAGTCCATTTGATATAGGTGGCAGAAGGAATAGCTCACCCAGCTCATCGCGTAATTCGTATTCATCGCAGGGTGGAGGCAATACGAACTACAATTACTCCACCTCGAATAATAGGGGGAATGGGGGGTATACCAGACCCAGTACTGCCCGAAGTAGTGGTGGCGGCGGTGGAAGTTCCATAAGTTACACTGCGTCCAATCCATCAGGCAATTCGGGTAGAAGCTTTCAATACCGGATGCAGCAGCAGAGGAGTTTTGGTGGGTCGAGCGGGAGTGGCGGTAGTGTGGGGCGGTCGACGGGAGCACCTACAGTATCTCGAGGATCGAACGGTGGTTCGTCTGGTAGCTATAGCAATTCGGGCAGCTCTGCGAGTGTGGCTGAAACAGTTAGTGGAGCATCAACCTTTGTCGGAATTATGGCAGGAGGCGTAGCTAAGTTCGCAGCAGAGCGTGGTGTAGATGTCAGTCAGATAGGTGGAAATGTCGCCGAAGCATTCGGTATTAATCAAGGGAAAATGTACGCTGCGCTGAATGTTAGTTCCGACATTGTAAAAACATCTGCCAGAAGAGTAGGTGTAGTTGCTGGTACTGTAAGTATACTAGCAGATCTTGCAAGTGATATGTCTTTAGTTAGAAAAGGAATTAGCCTTATATCTGGTATAGTAGCGATGAGTCCGTCACCAGCAGCTCCGGCGGGTTTTGGTGTCAATGTGACTAATGCGTTATACGGTAGACAGATTGAAGCCGCTGTGGTTGATGGCGCTTCTCAGGCTTTTAATAATACTGTTACAGTTGTAGACTATTACAATAATAACCCTTGGCAGTTGCAACGAGATCTGAATCAGTAGATGAGAGAAGAGTATGCTCTATAAGTACCTCTATTTTCTTCTATATAGAGTCAATGAAAAGCTAATGAATTCTAAAACAAGGGAAGAGGATCCTTCTCTTCCTTGGTTTAGTGCTGTAGCATTTGTTACCGTTCTCGCAATTTCTTTTATGGTGATAGTTGTTAAGCTGCTATGTATTGCTCTAGATTTCCAGTTGGATGAAGGTATGATGAACTCATTTAAATATTTGAATGTGGGGACTGGAGCAGTCCTTTTCATCACGAATTGGTTGATTGTCAGACAAGTGAAAACTGATAAAGTCCTTTTGAACCAATTTCTTGAAAAAGGGGTCGATGTATTGAATAGGCATACGTTAAGGCTGGTTGTTTTTTATTTTTTAATACTGTGTATAGCCATGTTTCTTCCCATTAATCAAAGTTAATTACCCTTTTGAAGGGTTCCGAAGTCAGGTTCTATTGATCAGCCGGGTGCTATTAGCTCTATTTACCCCTTGATCTAGCAGCCCTAGCCACCAGGACTAGAAAGCCCAAGCGATAGGCATATGCGCTTAGATTGCAGATTTGAGGGTTCCGGGGTCAGTCACCTAATAAAGTAGTCAGCAAAGCTTGAACACAATAATATAAGACAACTCCTCACCTGAGTAATTAGGTGAGGAGTTTTTGTGTGATGGCAAGAAGAGATCGAGTGATTATTGATGGGTATCCACATCATGTTATTCAGCGAGGTAATCGTAGACAGCAGGTGTTTTTTTAGGAATCAGATTATGAATACTATAATAGCTTATTGGTTGAAGGAGGTTTTTAAATGCCTATGCTGGCAGCGAAGGAGATAAAATAAAAAGGAGTTTGCAGACAGGTTTGCCGTATGGGGAAGAAGCGTTTGTTGATCGACTGGAGGAGAAATCAGGTAATGGTATATGGGAACTAGGAAACTTTTGACAATAGTGATTGCGCTGGGTCTTGTGATTTCTGGATGTGCTTCGAAAAGCACTATTAGTGCGGCTGCTGGAAAAGTTAATTTACACGATGGTGTTAGCAAATCTGAAGCCATAGTTTTGGCGAAGAATAAGTTAATGACACCTGATGGGTACAATATGATGCCTTTTGTCAGGATGCATACATTATTCTTTCCAAGAGTTAAAGAAAATTTAGATGGGGAGTACTCGTATTTTTGGTTCGTGTATTTTAGAGGATTACTGGGAGTGAATGATTTTTTAGTCGTTGTGGATAAACGATCGGGCTTTGTTCTGGATGGATTTGTATACGATAAAGAAGATGCATTATTAGTAGAGTGGATGCATAAGGATTTGATTCCAAAGTATTTAAATAAACACTATCCAGAATGGTCGCATGAAGTTCTTTAGTGTGACTATGGTGCACAGAAACTGCTAGCATAATTGCCTATTAATCTGCTTTTCTGGAGGGGAACTCGGATTTATCGCTGAGAAAAAGCCTACTAAATTCAGTCTGCACGACGTTGCACCAGAGGATTCAACGCATCATAAAAATAAATATACAGCATGGCCATGCCTTCAATCGTCTTGCCTGAAGTATTGTTATAAACCACGCTCATTTCATATTCATGATCCTTGTAGACCCGAAGTCCTTTTTTGCTGCTAAACACTTCAACTGATTCCACGCCTTCATGCTCTTGATTCGTGGTGACTTTTCCTCGAAACAAAACTTTCCCGGTAGTGAGGTCTTTTAGCACAATCGATTCGGCATAGCCATGCACATGCGCGCCGATGTAGTGCAGTGTGGTATCCACCGGTAAGGCCATCTGATCGGTGACCAGTGTTTTGTATTCAGAGCGTCCCGGCTCGATATACCAATGGGGGGTGTATTTTCGGCCTTGAGAATCCCTATGCCACAACTCAGAAGCCGTTACGCCCATGGAGCAGGATGAGTCATGCAGCGTCTCGCCACTCTTCTCCCGATTAAATAATACAGGTTGATCTTCCAGTGAAACCAAAACCGAAGCCACTTTTAAGTAGAGAGGCTTTAGGGTTTGTGTGCGTTCGGCGTCGCGGATGAACTGCACTTCGAAGCGTTGGCGAGCCTGAAAAGGAGCTTCAATAGGTTTATGGCTCAAAAACATATTCAAGAGGGTTAAAGGCACATCGGAGCGCACAGGGACTCCGTAGCCATCGGGCAATACCACCGATGTGGCGCCTTGTGAAAGGGTGAATAACCTAGGGTGAAACCATCTAGGCGTATTGGGTGCTGTGCTTTGAAAGATGTGATTGTGTTGATTCGCTTCAACATCAATATTGGTGTGGCACAGGTATTCATTCGACAGCGTTTGTTGGCCAGTGTCATCGACAACTTGAGTGCTGTGCGCGAGTAGCCATAAAACTTCGGGCTCCTCAGAATCCCAAAGGGTCATTTCCTGAATGTCTTCGGGACCGTTCATAGAAGGATAGACCTGATCAAGCGTACGCGTGGGGGAGAGGTATTCAAACGTATGTCTTTTTGCATACTGCTGTGAAGGAGGCAAAGAGCAGCCAACGAATAAAAAACTGAGTAAGATCAGCTTGTAATTCATGAGGCATGATAACATAATTGGCAATTGTGCTACACGCCAGGTTGTATGAGTGAAACAGGGATAGACATAAGTCCCCTAATCCGCTAAAATTCACAGCTCTACTCATATTGGCTGGTCCAATTTGGACCGGCCATTTTTTTGTGCCAGAAATCATACTCAGAATAAAAGGATCATTTATGGAAGCGAATCACGATATGGTCGCAGACTTCAAAGGAAGCATACCGACCGATATTTTTTCAGGACTCACCGTTGCTTTGGCTTTAGTGCCCGAGGCGGTGGCGTTTGCGTTTGTGGCAGGCATTTCGCCAACCATTGCTTTGTATGGTGCGTTCATTATGTGTTTGATTACCGCCGCATTAGGTGGCCGACCTGGAATGATTTCAGGGGCAACCGGGGCCATGGCAGTGGTGATGGTGCATTTGGTGCAAGAAGGCAATGCGATGGGGGCTGTGGGCGCTCAAGCGGGTGTGCAGTATTTGTTTTGTACCTTATTACTCGTTGGTTTCTTTCAGTGTTTGGCGGGTGTGTTGCGACTCGGTAAGTTGATTCGTATGGTGCCGCGTTCGGTGATGATGGGGTTTGTGAATGGTTTGGCCATTGTGATCTTTTTGTCGCAGCTTGAAATGTTTAAATCCGGTCATACGTGGTTATCCGGACCGCCTTTGTGGACCATGTTGGGTTTGGTCGCACTGACAATGGGGCTATTAACCGTGGCGCCCAAGATTCACAGTAAGGCGCCAGGGGCTTTGATTGCCATTATCATTGTGTCGACGCTTGTAAACTTGGTGGGCATTAACACCGAAACGGTGCTTTCCTTTATGCAATCTAATGGGGGCACAGGGCTCAAAGCAAGTTTGCCAAGTTTTGCGATTCCACAGGTGCCGTTTACGTTTGAGACACTGTACTTCATTACGCCGTACGCCGCTATTTTGGCAGCCATTGGTTTGATTGAATCCCTGATGACGCTCAACCTAGTTGATGAGTTGACACACACACATGGTCATGGCAATCGTGAATGTGTGGCGCAAGGTGTGGCCAATTTCACCAACGGTGTTTTTGGCGGCATGGGTGGTTGTGCCATGATCGGGCAGAGCATCATTAACATCACCTCGGGTGGGCGTGGCCGACTTTCAGGCATTACAGCTGCGGGGGCTTTGTTGTTCTTCATTTTATTCGCAGCCGGCATGATTGAAAAAATTCCTGTGGCGGCTTTAGTGGGTGTGATGTTCATTGTAGTCATTAAAACCTTTGCCTGGAGCACCTTTAAGATTATGGGTAAAATCCCCAAAGGGGATATGATTGTTATTGTATTGGTGACGGCCATTACGGTGATGCACGATTTGGCGATTGCGGTGCTGGCGGGTGTGATTGTTTCTGCATTGAAATTTGCCTGGGATAAAGCGCTGCAGATTCACGCTGAAGACTGGACCGATGAGCGGGGGCACAAACACTACAAGATTAATGGGCCGCTGTTTTTTGGGTCCACGACGCAGTTCATACAATTATTCGATGTGAAGAATGACCCCGATGAGGTGATTATCGATTTTGGCGGGTCGCGCATCATGGATCAGTCGGCGATTGAGATTATCAATAAGCTGGCTTCAAATTATATGCGTTTGGGTAAGCATATCCATTTGCGTCATTTAAGTGAAGACTGTACGCATCTCATTAAAAAAGCTGAAGAAATTTGTGAAGTGAATGTGTTAGAAGATCCGGATTATTTTGTGAGTGTCGATAACTACCGTAAATACCAAGAAAGTTTGTCCGCAAATAATGACACAGCGACTGCATAATTTTTGGATTGTGGTTTGTTGTTTGTTGACAGTCACTCCGGTTTTTGCCTTGGAGTGGCAGGACGATGCTGAGGTCGCGCACATATTTGAACAAGCCGAAGTGGAAGGTGCGTTTGTTGTATATGATGTGGCCGAAGATCGTCTGATAGGGTTTAATCGTAAAAGGGCCAACACGCCTTTTGTTCCGGCATCGACTTTTAAAATTCCCAACAGTTTGATTGGTTTGGCCACAGGTGCTGTTGAGAGCGTGGATGAGGTGCTGCCTTATGGCGGTGAGCCACAACCGATTAAAGCTTGGGAACAGGATATGGCGTTGCGTGAGGCCATCAAGATTTCGAATGTGCCCATCTATCAGGAATTGGCGCGACGCATTGGCCTTGAGCGTATGCAGACAGAGATTGAACAGCTTGGTTACGGCAATGCCAGATTGGGGCACAGCGTTGATGAGTTTTGGCTAGTGGGACCTCTGGAGATTACGCCCGTGGAGCAAACCCTATTTTTAGCGCGGTTGGCTCAAGGTCACCTGCCACTGCCGCAGGAGGTTCAGTCAACGGTTCGGGATATCGTTGAGTTGGAGCAAGGCGAGGGATGGACGCTCTATGGCAAAACCGGTTGGACAGGCCCTGATTTGGGGATTGGCTGGTGGGTAGGCTGGATTGAGCGTGAAAATGCGATTTTTGCCTTCGCTGTGAATATGGAGCTGATGCAGATTGAAGAAGCCCCTAAGCGGATCGAGCTGGGAAAAGCGGCATTGAGGGCCTTGGGGTTATTACCTGAGTAAGTGAGGCTAAGTGGTTTTAAGTCATTGTAAGGGCAAGACTTAGAATTAAAAGAACAAGCTATTCCCACGGCCGTCTGGTAGAATAATGATCATCGCTCCTCAAAAGATGAGGGGCGTTTTTTGTGTGTTAGAGAAAGTGAGTATTTAAGTTTATGGATACATTTGATCAGTTAGGGTTGTCGAACCACACCCTCGAAGTGTTAAAGAAGAAGGGTTTTGAAACCCCATCGCCGATTCAGGCGCAAACCATCCCTGTGTTGTTACAAGGGAAAAAAGATATTATCGGTCAAGCTCAAACCGGCACCGGAAAAACGGCCGCATTTGGTTTACCGATTATCGAGTTAATCCAAGAGGGCGCAGGTCATGTGCAAGCTCTTGTGTTGGCACCGACTCGCGAACTTGCGATTCAGGT
>JAJDCC010000179.1 GCA_029261015.1 Candidatus Omnitrophota bacterium
GGTGACCACAGCGATTACAACCCGGCCAAGTCCCACTTTGTATGCTTTAAAAACGGGTTCAGGCAAAATCATATGGGAAAATACGCGTAAAGATCAGCCTGCCATTGGTGGGATTGAAGGGCCTCCTGTGGTTGAGGGGGATGCCATTTATGTTGGGTATCTGACTTACAATGGAAGTGGTGGGGTGTGCCGTTATGATTTATCAGGAACGCTGATTTGGCATCAGTCTTTTCCGGGGATCACGCCGTTATCGCCTCTGAGTGTTGATGAAGAGCGCGTGTATGTCGGTTTGAATGATAAACGGCTGTATGCTTTGGATAAAAAGACAGGTGAGTTGGCATGGAGTCAGGGTGAATTTGGTGTTTTTGTGAAGGCGGCACCGGTCGTGATTCCTGAGGGGGTTGTGATTGGGGAAAAATCCCGATTGATTCTACTGGATGCTCAGTCAGGTGCGGGAAAATGGGAATTTAAAGTTAAGGGAGAGGTCGGGGCTGCCTCCCCAGTGTACGATCAAGGACGCCTTTATGTGGTGACAACAGAGTCCCAGGCTTATGCAGTGAATGCCAGTGATGGTCAGGAGATTTGGCAGACAGGTGTCGGTGCTGGACGGTTAGAGTCTTCTCCTGTGCTCGATAAAAAGACAGGGCTATTGTACTTTGGATCAAACAAGAATCGATTGATTGTGATGGAAAGTGGGACGGGAAAGAAGGTGAGTGAAGTGGATTTTGGTGAAGCCGCTTCGGGTAACTGGAAAAATTCGCCGGTTGTTCTAAATGGCTGGATTTATATCGGTTCCTCAGACAAGTCTTTCTACGCCCTCAGTGCCTCGAAAAGCTCGAGCCAAAATGTTCCATCTCCTTGAAGCATACGGATTAAGGAGAAATAGAGTTGCCATTTTTAATAGAATTTGTTAAAGTTAGCCAACGGTTGATAGACTATAATAAATCACTTCTGAGTAAGGGCCAATGAGCTATTACCGGGTACTGGGGTTAAATAGAGAACCCTTCTCAACAAGTCCAGATCCAGCCTTTTTTTACCAAAGCCAGCAGCATCGCACGGCTTTGGCCAATCTTCTTATTGAATGTCGGCTCAAGCGAGGTTTTAGTGTTGTTCTTGGAGATATAGGAACGGGCAAGACCACATTGGGGAGGAAGTTGATTCAGCAATTGAGGGAGAGGCCTGGTTTTATCTTCCACATGGTTTTGGATCCAACCTATCCTTCGCAAACTCAATTTTTTGAATCTATAGCACGCACATTGCAAATTGAAATAACAGCAAGCGAACCCACGTTGTTGGATTACCGAGAAGCGCTGCAAAAGTATTTGTTTAAAAAGGCTATTGAAGAACGCCAAGTTGTTGTGTTGTTAATCGATGAAGCGCATAAGATGACAACAGAAGCGTTAGAACTTTTGAGAATTTTGCTTAACTATGAGACAAATGACGCTAAACTATTGCAGTTAGTTTTGTTTGGGCAATTAGAGTTGGTTGATTTGTTAAATGATATGCCCAACTTAACCGACCGTATCAGTTATCGATGTCATTTAAAGACCCTGACTTTAGAAGAGACCATAGAGATGGTTGCGTTTAGATTAAATGAAGCAGGGTACGAAGGCAGTCAAAGTCTTTTTGAAGATGAAGCTGTTGCTGATATCTATGAAGCCTGTAATGGGTATCTTCGCCGCATTACGATGCTTTGTCATAAGGCTTTGAGAGTGTTGGTGGCACAAGAAGGACGCGTGGTAGACCGTTTTCTTGTACAAGATTTGATTAAAGAGGAATGTGAGACCGGATGGGAAACGGCGAAGAAATTGCGGAAGAACGCCTCCTCCGTATGATTGAAGGGCAACCTTCAACTAATACGGCGTCGGCTGCGAAACAGACAGCATGGGATAAAATGCGTGGTGGTTCAGGGAGCTTTTGGCAACGATTTCGATGGACGCCGCAAAAAAAACGTGAAGATTCACTGCTTTCAAAGTTGCGTCTTGCAACACGATTGATGTGGGTTGTCCTTGTTGTATTAGGAGTTTATGTGGCTTTTGATATCACTCAGTCCGAGCAAGAGACGGCTTCTGGGTTACTTGAAGAAGAGAATACATCGCCAATGGATGAGAGAACGGTGACGATTGCACCTATTAATCTCGAACAGCTGGAAGCGCCTTTGGCTGATTTGATTGCGGCGGTTGTTGAGAGAAACCCTTTTACCGGATCAGCTGAGCAGAAACAACAACCTAAAATTGATTTACCAAAACAGTCTGTGCGTCAGAAGTTAAGTGAGATGGCAGCCGACTTGCGCATTGTGGGGATTGATCGCGGCGCTATTCCACAAGCCATGATTGAGGATACTAACCAGCGTCGAACTTTTTTCTTGCAAGCTGGTGAAATGATTAATGGCTTAGAAGTCATTGAAATTAGTGATCGCGGTGTTGTCCTGGGTTATGAAAACCAAGAAATGTTGTTGAATTGACGAGGCGTTTATGCGGAAATTGAAACAACTGGGATTCTTGTTATTTGGTTTAAGCCTGATGTCTATTGTCTTCATGCCTAAGACTGCTTTTGCACAAGCACGCATTGGTATTAAAGGTATGGATGAAATGGTGTCTTTAGATTTACGCGCAACAGAAGTGACTGATGCCTTGAAGTATCTGGCTACCAAAGGGGCATTAAACATTTCGATAAGTAAAAATGTTGAAGGGCGTGTCAATTTGTTCTTAACGGATGTTCCCATTAGAGACGTTTTTGATTTAATATTACGCACCAACGAATTAGCTTATGATATGCAAGGTGATGTGTATAATATAATGACAGAGGCAGAGTATCGCGCCCTGTATGGCAAACGATTTTCTGATTTACGTGAAGTGCGTACGTTTAGATTGCAGTATGCTGTTCCAGAACAAGCTTTCAATCTTTTGGATACTTTAAAAAGTGAAATTGGACGTTTGTTGGTTGATGAAGAATCTGGCACAGTCATGGTGATGGATACAGGGCAGAATATTGCTGATATGGAAGAGGCGCTCAGTACGTTAGAGTCTGGTTCTTCTGTAAGGATCTTTGATTTGAAATATGCCAAGGCATTGGATGTTGAGGAGCGCCTTGGTGAAGAGCTAGAGCTTAAAAAGCTCGGTTACCTTAAGGCTGATGAGAGGACGAATCAAATTATCGTGAAAACGTTCACTAATCGAATGAAGGAAATTGAAGAGGTGATTGAAGCTCTCGATCGTAAAACACGTGAAGTGATGATTGATGCTAAGATCGTCAAAGTGAATATCAGTAATGATGACGATTCAGGAATCAATTGGGATGCTGTGTTCACCAATCTGGACTTTAACGGCATCGACACTACCAACAGTTTTCGAAATACCACAACAGGTACAGCACCTACTGAAGTTGCCGGTGTGGCCAAAATCCGTATACCCGATATCATGACCCACTCGGGTTTGGGGGATAAAATTGCATTAGGCGAGCTCGCCTTCACCACAGTTTCTAGAGATGGTTATGAATTATTTCGCTATCTACAGAGCATAGGTGAAACCAAGGTGCTTTCTAATCCTCGTTTGCTCGTGACAGAGAATGAAGAAGCCCGCATCCATGTAGGTACACGAGAAGCTTTTGTGACAACGACCACGACAACCGGTCAGACCACCACAACAACAGCTGAAGAAGTGCAGTTTATTGATGTAGGTATCCAGTTGCTCGTCACTCCCGCTATCAATGAATTGGGTTATGTCACCATGAGTGTGAAGCCAGAGATCAGCAGTGTTATCCGCACACTAGTTACTCCCAGTAACAATCAAATTCCCATTGTTGACACCGCGACTGCTGAAACCAAAGTTATTGTAAAAGACGGGACGACTGTGATCATTGGTGGTTTGCGCAAAAATGAAGAGCGTTATGTGGATCGTAAATTGCCTTATCTAGGCAACCTTCCTATTTTTGGTAAAGCTTGGTTCAGTCAGAGGGATAAAGATGATGAAGATGCTGAGCTGGTAGTCTTCATTACTCCGCATATCGTGGGTGGAGATAAATTGGTTACTGGTGATGAAGCGCTTTACGGTGGGGTGGTCAGAGAATATCGTGGCTATGACCCTGTTGTAGAGCCGG
>JAJDCC010000180.1 GCA_029261015.1 Candidatus Omnitrophota bacterium
CCAAAGAGCTTCTCGATCATGATTTCTGGCTTCTTCTAAGGCATCTATGTACTTCTGAGTTTGTCCTACAATCACACGCTGATGCATTAGGCAATCCACATAAAAACGATACCCACGCTCTGTCGGGATGCGCCCCGCTGATGTGTGTGGCTGAGCCAAAAGTCCTGCCCGTTCAAGCTCGACCATCACATTACTGATTGTCGCTGGACTCAAACTGGCTCGAAGTTGACGGGATATGACCACAGAACCTACGGGAGCGCCCGTAGAAATATAGGTCTCTACGACGGTCTCGAAGATCTTTTGACGGCGTTGTTCTTGGTCTTTTACGGACATTAGGCTCCCTTAGCACTCACAAAGCATGAGTGCCAAGTTTAGACCAAAGCCCTTTGCCTGTCAAGAGGACTGAAAGGGTAAAAATTCAGATTGGAGGCGTTTAGGCAAACGCACCTTTAAAAAGACTCCCTCTGGAGTGTCTTCTCGCTCCAACACATGCCCCTGTTCGTAGATCTTAGCCACCAAGTCAGCTCGTGACTGAGGGACATTGAGGTCCAAAATACATTCCAAATAGGTATCCAGTAGCTGACGAATAGACTGCTTCAGTGCATCCATACCCAGTCCGGACTTAGCACTGATACGCTCACAGGGCCAATTGGCCTGATTAAACAGCGGCTCTTGGCGCCCTAATGTAGAGGGATCCTCTAATTTGTCGATTTTATTCTGCACAATAATGCGAGGTTTACCTTCAAGCCCCAAATCGGACAAGACGCGATTGACCGCCGCCACATGCTCTAACCACTGAGGGTGACTTGCATCCAAAACATGCAAAAGCACATCAGCATCTTCGGCTTGTTCCAAAGTCGCTTTAAATGCTTCAACCAAATGATGCGGTAGCTGATGTAAAAAACCCACCGTATCGGTCAACACAAAATCCTGCCCATCACCCAATTCAACACGACGCGTCAAAGGGTCCAATGTCGTGAACAGTTGATCCTTAGCAACACTTTTCTCTTCACTCAACTGATTCAGCAGTGTCGTTTTACCTGCATTGGTGTACCCCACCAAGGCCACAACAGGAACGTGTAAACGCTTGCGATGGTCGCGCTGAGCTTGACGTCGCTTCCCTAACTTAATCAGCTCTTGCTCCAAATGATGGATCTTATGCCTGAGAATACGACGGTCCATTTCAAGCTTTTGCTCACCAGGACCACGTGTCCCAATACCACCCCCTAAACGTGAAAGTGCGATGCCTTTGCCTGCCAAACGCGGTAAAAGGTATTTCAACTGAGCAACTTCGACTTGCACCTTACCTTCGTTGGATTTGGCGCGCTGCGCAAAAATATCTAGAATCAACTGGGTCCGATCTATCGTTTTAAGTCCTATAGCATCTTCAATATTGCGTTGCTGGGCGGGTGACAGTTCATGATTAAAAATGATCAAATCGACCTTTTCTTCATGAGCAACTTCGGCAATCTCCATCAGCTTCCCTTTACCGATAAAAGTACCAGCCACCGGCCGGTGTCGACGCGCCGGAATCGTTTCTACCACCGAACACCCTGCGGATGCGGCCAGCTCCATCAATTCATCGGTTTCGTCTTCTAGACTCCAGTGCCCTGATCGCATATCAAGATCAAAGGCGGCACACACCAATAAGGCTCGCTCAGCTTCCATATTTAGCTCCGGGATTGGGTTGTGTGATCCATTGCAAAGTTGCTTGTGCTGCACTCTCTGTAGAAGGATAGTCATCCAAATCGATCCAGTGAACACCTTCGGTGTTGCGAAACCAGGTAAGTTGCTGCTTAGCATAATTACGCACGCGCTGCTGCCACGCTTTAACCGCTTCTGAAAATGACATTTCCCCGTTAAAAAAAGGACGCATATCAATCAAACCATGCACTCTTTCGGCCATCACGGATAACGGCATGCTAAGTAATGACTGCAACTCTTGCTGCACCTTCGTATCGTAAACCATGTGAATATTACGCTGCTCAATCCGCGTGTACAACTTTTCACGATCACGATTCAACGCAATAATCTTCATAGGGATGCACGGCTTACGCATTGCATGTTGCTCCTTCCAATGCTGGGACAAGGGCTTTTCTGTCAGGACATAGACTTCCATAGCACGCACTATGCGCTTAGCGTCATTGGGATGCAATTTAGCAGCAGCTACTGCATCAATCTCCACTAGTTTTTGATAAAAAGCTTCTGCCCCAATTTCTTGCAATTCCGCTTCCAATGAATCGCGTACGGATTCATCACTAGGAGGAGCTTCGCAGATACCGTCAGTCAGCGTTTTTAAATACAGCCCAGTTCCACCCACCACCAAAACATTCTTACCTTGATCCAGTCGAGACTGAATTAAGGGGTAGGCTAATTTGTAATACAGCCCCGCATTAAAATCTTGAGTAGGGTCTATGCAATCGACTAAATGGTGAGGAATTTGGTTTCTTTCAGCTAATGTAGGTGCTGCACTTAAATGCTGCATGTGCTGATAAACTTGCATTGAATCACAACCAACGATCTCGGCGTTTAATTCTTGCGCAAGTGATAAAGCCAGCGCTGTCTTTCCGACCGCAGTAGGGCCAACTAAAGCAATGGCCTGGGCGGACTTAGGCATCAACAATGCGTGTACCAAATAAAGAGTGTTGAGCTGTGCGTGTGATTTTCACTCGCGCAAACTGACCGATCAATGCCGGATCTGATTCTTCTAAAATCACGCCAAAGCTTCCGCGTGTTCGTGCAAACAACTGATTGGGCTTGCGTGCAGGACCTTCAATCAACACATCTTGCTCAGAGCCCACCATAGCTTGGAGCTTCTCTAAAATAATTCGATCATGCAATGCTAATAAGAGTTGATTGCGTTTTGCTTTCACTTCTGTAGGAACATCATCCTCTTTCAAAGCAGAATCAGTGCCAGGCCGCGGAGAGTACTTAAAAATATAGGCATTGTCATAACGAACAGCCTCCATTAAATCGACTGTACGCTGAAAGTCCGCCTCAGTCTCGCCCGGGTAGCCAATAATGATATCGGTGGATAAAGCCACATCAGGCACCCATTGGCGTAACAGCTCAATTTTTTTAAGATAAGCTTCATGCGTATAACCGCGCTTCATTGCGCGTAGCATCGTATTGGAGCCCGATTGCACAGGAAGGTGCAGCGATTCACACACTGCAGGACAATCCGCAATCGCTTTAAAGAGTCGCTCATTGGCATCAAAGGGATGACTGGTCGTGAACCGAATGCGCGGCATATTAGTCCGCTTTTGCAGTACGCGCAAGAGCTGAGCGAAATCCACCAAGGACTCCGGATCATTTTCTAATAGTTGCATACGCCCTAGTGGCCCCTTAAATCCGGTACCATCCGGAAACCGCTTACCATAAGAATTCACATTCTGCCCTAGCAAAGTGACTTCCTTATACCCTTCAGCTACCAACTGATTGACTTCAGAGACAATATCTTCCACGGTGCGCGAAATCTCTTGGCCGCGTGTTTTTGGAACAATACAATAACTGCAAGCTTTATCGCAGCCCTCAATAATACTCACAAAAGCCCGCACCCCATCGGTACGCACATGCTTTTTAGGCCGCTCTTCAACCGGTCGAAACTGACGCCCCACCGCCATCACACGAGCTTTTTGCTTCTTTGTTACTTTACGACGCTTTTGTTCAAGCTCCGCTAATAAATAAGGAAGATCATATAGTTCAGCCGGTCCTGCCACCAAATCGACATACGGTTGTTGTTTGAAGATTTTTTCTTGATGCAGCTTGGCCATGCAGCCAATCATGCCCATCACCAAATTGGGATTAGCCCGTTTGATTTCAGACAATTCGCTCATGCGGCCATACGCTCGGTCTTCAGCATTCTCACGCACCGAACAGGTGTTTAATAAAATCAGATCGGCTTTATCGGGTACCTGCGTCACTTCATACCCTTGAGATGTGAGCATGCCCAGGACTTCTTCTGAGTCTCGCTCATTCATCTGACAGCCATATGTTTGCATGTAAACTTGTTGTTTCATTTATCCGACCCGTTAGCGTCCCATCTGAGTTTTAATGTCTTTGAATATTCGATCCAGTGTTTTATCTTCTGTCGTAAAGGTATTATCGCCATATTGACCGGCCCTTAAGAGCACCTCATTGGTGTCCATGTCATAAAAAATGACATCAACAAAATTGAATCTGAACCATAAGTCCCAAAAATAACTGTAGTTAATTTGGCATACAAGCTTTGTTTCTTGACGAAAGCCTTCAGGAACCAAACCCGCTTGAATCTGAACAACAGATTGCTGCACCTCTTCAAAAGGGATGGTCTTACCGAGTACAATATCAGGTATCCCTGAATCGCTTTCATTCAAATAATCCAGCAGAGACTGGGATTTAACAGCAAAATTCACATTTTGCGGTGTTTGCCCTGTTTTGGAATAGACAGAACCTGTATCTAAAGACATCTGCACCATACCCACCACCTGACCCTCGTCGTTTAAAAGTGGCCCGCCACTATTTCCGGGCTGAACTTCTACTGAAATCTGTACGAAGTTGGGGTGATCCTTAATGCCTACTGTAGAACTGATTAGCCCCTTATTCAGTCTGGGCTTGACCCCTAAAATATAGCTGAGCGGAAAACCAATGGTAAACACATCTTGCCCCATAGCGTACTTCACATCCTCTCCGAAGCTCACAGGAGCAAAGACATCTTCGGTGTTTCTGATTTTCAACAAGGCAATATCTTTGTCGTCCAATTCACTCATAATCGAACGATTGTCTTTGGAGTTGACCGACGCCTCTAAAACTTCTTTGACTCGCTTAGGTGTTTGCTTGTCCTGCTTTATCTTTTCGTATTGGGCAGGATCCACCCCCATACTGATGAGATCGGCTTCATACCTTTTGCCATCCAGCCACACTGTAGCTTCTTTCTTGGTGCCAATCACATGTGCAGCGGTCAGCACATACCCATCCTCGCTTACAATGAAACCTGTCCCCTGCGATCCCCATATAGGATGATCTTCATCGGCCCGGATCACCGTAAAGCCTAAGTCCTCAAGATACCTGACAACTTTATCTTGAACGTGGCGGGGATCATCCTCGAATGCAGCCAAGTAAACCTGCTCATAGGCCGTAAAAGTAGCGTCTTTTTTCACTGCAGACTGGGTTGTCGCACACCCCATAGCCATGCCCAGTAGGACTGTACACAGACCTAGCCGGAAAAGCGTTCGCTGAAGCATGTTGTAGGAATGACTCATGGGGTGATATTTTAGGCCAAGACCAGGCAAAAGTCTAGGAATCAAGGCGATACAAGCGCACAGTTTGAGATTGAGCCACATATTCTTGAAGACGCAACAGCTGATTCTCCGCCTTCTGAGCCAGGCTAGGCTGCCCCAAGCGTTTTGCAATCCAACTCAAATGCCTCAGCATCTGCATCTTTTTGTGGGTAAAAACCTCAGCACCCGAAAATTCGGCTATCGGATGTGTTTGCCGTATTCGATCAAACCAGCTTTTTTCAGCATCCGTCATATGGGTTTCATTCGTATTGTAAGTCCCTAAATACAGTGGCACTTGAGGATCTCTAGTCTCTTTGCGTCCTGTATCCACCCGTAAATACTCTATCGGCACTTCATCTTCAATAGTACCCATAAAATAGAGCTCATTGATGCCATTAGCATCCCACAATGAAGAAACAGCGTGGCGATGAATAGCCACAGCCCCACCTTGCTCAGCTAACCACTGTTGCGCTTGCACGATCCCTGATTTCACAGAAAACAGATGTGACACCTGCAACCATTGAGCCGAAACAAAAAAACAAATCAACAAAACTCTAAACGCTTTATGCCTCACCCTATCCCAAATCGCAGCCATACTCACCCCCGCCAAGAGAGCCATAAAAATAGTGAGTGGCGCCACATTACGTGCCAATGGGGCACTTTCTAAACGGAGCAGCAAATATATCGGCACCAAAAAGCCACACAGAAGCAGCAAATCACGACTCAGGCGCTTATGCCAATAATTCACCCCAGTCATGACTATTCCTGCCAAAACGAGCAAACTCACAAGAACTCCTTCGCCATACAAAAAAGGCATCCGCACATAGCCTGACAGAAGCATAGGCAAAGTTGTCCGATTGAACCCCTTCGCTTCAGTTGCCAGCTCAATGGTCGTTTCTAAAAAACCACCCGCAGTGAATGCTTGAGCGATGACGACAAATACCAAACCTCCGCATAACACAGGCAATAAAATATCCAAAAAAGCCAGGGCTGTATCTTTAAACCTGTCCTTCCATCTTCCCTTTGTCTGTCCATATACCCTAAACAGCTCCGCTAGCATCAACCCGCCTATATAGGGCACAACGACCTGGTGTGATCCCACCCCCGCACAAAAACTGGCCCCTGAAACCATCAACCAAGGGCTAGCCATTTTTGAACGATTCCATACCCCATGCAAATAAGCATAGTAAGAAAGCAAAAGGAAGAAGGTCCCCATCACATGCGCATAACCGCTGCGCGACCAAATCAAATGAAAACCTGATGTTGCCAAAGCCAACATCACACAAAAAGCATAAGGCCCTTCTTTCTCCAATTTACGCGCAGTCAAATAAATCAGAAGCACTGTGGCAAAACCAAAGAGTGTATTGATGAGCAAAAAGTGATGTGTGGACACTCCGAGTATAAAAAACCCGATGATCATCACAAAGTCTGAAGTGGGCCTACCTGAGAAGAGTTTTACAAAAGGCTTGAAATAATATCGAGACCGCGTGTCTGTCGTTAAAGACCTTGGTTGTGATTCTTGCCCCCAAGATTGAATACGTTCAACAATACGCTTTGGGGAATGAAATTGCTCGGCTTCGTCTGTACGGTGAATCCCTACTGAAGAGAGCTGGTATGTCCTCAAAAATAAAGCGACAAAACCAATTGCTAAAAATAACCCCACCATCCACCACTTAGAGTTCAGAGAGGGTTTTGCCTGTTGAATGGAATTCACGATTAGTATTCACCTTTCAGTTCAAAAACAATGCGGACATCAACCGATTTTTCTATGGGTCGCCCTGCCAATGTTGCCGGTTGAAAAAACCACTCTGATAATGCTTTGATGGCACGGTCATCCAAAACCCAATAGTTCGACGATTCGATCAACTTCACGTCTTTCACTTTACCTTGCTCATCGATAAGTGCTTCTAACTCAACAACGCCTTCCCAACCCGCCTGTAGTGCACGCCGCGGATACTTTGGGTTTTTATTTTTAATATCAAGCGGCAAAGCCTCAGTCAATGCCCCAGAGAGCACATTCAAATTGAGTGAAGCCTCTTGCGAGATATCGTGAACGCGTTCGCTATGTTTCTCTATCTTGGGTAAAGGTAGATCTGGATTAGGGACTCGCACTGAGGTAACAGCAGGCCCATTCATGCTGAGTTTTTCTTTATGTAAAAACTGAGAATCTGGGCTCAATAAAGTCACCTCTAAAGCAGAAGGCGCTGAAACCCATGATGTTTGAGGCACTTTTAATAAGGGGACAGAGACCAACACCGCTCCATGCAAAAAAGTTGATCCGGCAAAAGCGACTACCCAGCTCTTATTGGCCATCAACAACAATCCTAGACGTTCTTTATATGAGGCAAAACTTCTGATTCATACAAAGCCATCGCATCTTCAATCGCCCTGACCGCTTCCTTATGACCTCGCAATTGATCGACATCAACCTCTTTATCTTCTAATGCTTTGTAATCAAGAAAAAATCGTCGTAACTCTAAAAAACGATGAGGTGGCAATTCATCAATATTTTGGTAGTGTTTGAATTCTGGATCATCAACAGCCACCGCAATCAGCTTATCGTCTTGGCCTTTTTCGTCACGCATACTGATCAAACCAATCGGCCGCGCACGGACAATGCACAAGGGCACCACTGCTGCTTGACCAAAAACAAGAACATCCAAGGCATCACCATCATCACAAAAAGTACGCGGCAGAAAACCATAGTTGGCAGGATAATGCACAGAACTGTACAGAACACGGTCTAATCGCAACATTCCTGACTTTTTGTCCAATTCATATTTATTTTTACTGCCCTTGGGAACCTCAATCACACATTCAACCATTTCTGAAGGGTTATCCCCTAAATGAAGATCATGCCATGGGTGGATCATTGCTACGCCTCTAACTTTTTGCTTAATTGATAAGAATAACCCGATTCGATAATGGCATCAGTTTAGCACTCCTCCCCCCATTAAAGCCATACTCTTCACCTGGGCAAATACAGGGAGTCCTATCCGTAAACCCAAAATTCCAGCAGATTTACGTGTCACTCGCGCTAATATAACCACCCCAGAAGCATCCAACTGAACCAAAACTCGTGCAGCCCCCTCATCCGTCAAAGAAATGACTTTGGCTGGAAAGCTGTTTAAAATACTCGTATTCATTTGTTTTTCTAAGGTGATACTCACATCTCGTGCCAAAATTTGCAACCTCACCTTCGTTCCTATTTCCAGCTGATCCTGAACGACAGTCAATCGTCCTGCGGCAAAATTGAGATAGCACAATCCAAAAGCACTATCATAACTGTCAACTACCGCATCCACCACGCACGAGGCTTCTTCGCTTTGCGCCAGCGAAAAATCTGGATCGACTAACAAATCAGTCAAAGCGCCATATTTTTCCACCTTCCCATGTTTCATGAGTACTAGATGATCCGCTAAGCGCACAACCTCATCAACTTGATGTGTGATGTAAAAAATGGGTATCTCTAAAGTTTGCGCTAAACGTTCCAAGAAAGGGTAAATCTCTCGACGACTCGCATAATCTAAAGCAGAGAGAGGTTCATCCATCAGAAGCAGTTGAGGACTGGTTAAAAGAGCACGTCCAATTGCCACGCGCTGCCGCTCCCCACCTGATAAAGATGTGGTCTTTCGATGCAACAGGGGGGTAAGTCTCAATAGCTCTACAATCGCATCCATCTGCATGCGTTTTTTCGCTTGTGCGAGTCGTTTATAGCCAAAGCGCAGGTTCTCTCGTACATTCAAATGTGAAAACAGATGTGCCTCTTGAAACACAAACCCCACAGAACGCTTGTGAGCAGGTAAGCAGATTTTTTCGTTCAACCAAACCTCATCTGCAACCACCACTTCACCTTTAGCCTTCCCTTCTAGCCCTGCGATACACCGCATCAGTGTCGTCTTCCCAGAACCAGACGGACCAAACACTGCTGTGATCCCTTTTTTAGGAGCTTTAAAATTTGCCGCTAAAGTAAACCCATCATGTGAAAATAACAGACGTACGCGAATACTCATCAAGATGAAGCGCTTTTAGGTTGTTGCAATCCATAAACCCAGGCAAGCAGCAAAAACGAAAGTAATACCAAAACACCCGCCAGAACATGTGCTTGCCCATATGCCAGCGCCTCTACATGTTCATAAATAGCCACCGACAACACACGTGTTTCTCCTGGAATATTGCCTCCAATCATCAGCACTATGCCAAATTCACCCACTGTGTGAGCAAAACCTAAAACGGCTGCTGTGATAAACCCTGGTCGTGCTAAGGGAAACATGACATGCCAAAAAGCATCCCAACGGTTGGCGCGCAATGTAGCCGCAACCTCAAGCGGGGTTTTCCCTATAGTTGAAAAACAATTCTGCAAGGGTTGAACCACAAAGGGCATGGAATAGATCACGGACCCGACAACGAGGCCACTGAAAGTGAATGCTAGGGAGCGATTCATCCAAGAACTGATAACCCCCTGCTTTCCTAAAGCCAACAGTAAATAAAAACCAATCACCGTTGGAGGTAAAACCAAAGGTAAGGAAACTATAGATTGTATCCACGGTTTGAATTTCGATTCAGTCTGAGCTAGCCACCAGGCCAAAGGTGTCCCCAAAACCAGGAGCCAAACAGTGGATACCATAGCCAATTTCAAAGTGGTCAATAAGGCCAGTCCATCTTGAATTGTCATAACTTTTTTCTCTTAAGGAAGCCCATACCCAGCTTCTTCTATAACACTTCTGGCTTCATAACTATTCAAAAAACTCAAAAATTTTTCAGCTATCAAACGATCTGTCAGCTGGATCGCTTGCTGTTCAATAGGTTCATAAAGATTTTGAGGCACTACCCAATAATCCGTTTCATCTGTTTCAAGATACGATTTTACTTGTGAATACGCCACGATTCCTATGTCCGCATTACCGGTTGCTACTTGATGAAAAGCATAAGACACATTCTCACCTTGAATGATTTTTGAACTGAATGCATCCCAGTAGCCTAAAGCCCTTAATGCTTGTTGCGCAGCCAAGCCATAGGGAGCAATTCGCGTGTTGGCTATAGAGAGTGTATCAAAACTCACTTCAGAAAAGACCTCAGGACCTATGATCACATCGGATTCCGGGCGCCAGACTACTATTTTTCCCAATGCATACGTGAAGCGTGTTCCCTTTAGAGCCGCCCCAGCCAACTCTAACTGTTTTGGTCTTTGCGCATCTGCTGAGAGAAAAACATCATAAGGAGCTCCCTGCATAATTTGAGCGGATAATTTTCCTGTAGCCCCTCTGATAATTTCTATTTCATACAAACCATCCCGCTCAAAAATTTCTTCCAGTTGCTCAGCAGTAGACGCAAAATTAGAGGCCACTGCAACACGTAATGTGGCGCTGAATGCTTGAGACACATTCCCACAGGCAAACACCAATACTACAAGAATCCGTCGCACCATGATATTCACTAGAGTTTCTCCAAAGCGTTTATTGCATGATTCTATCACAATGACTCCTATGAAGAAAAAGGGCGACCCCAAGGCCGCCCACCGCTCAAGACTGATGCAATTAACGAAATTAAATCAAGACAGTAATCGTTTGTGCAATCTTTAATTCCGTATTTTCTTTCTGTTCAAACAGTACCCGAATTTGCTCACCTGACTGTATTTCAGATAAAGCGATTGATTGTGAGCCTTTAATAATGGTGGTTTTAGGAGTTACGTTGATCAGCTCAATCACACCTAAACCCATAACACTGGTATCCACTGAAATCATATGACCACTAACATCAACAGACTCAACCGTACCAGACATGACTTGTGCAGGAGCCGTCATAGACCCAATTTCTGCTTGAACCCATGCAGGCTGTGCAAAAAATACACCAGCAGTGATGGATAATGCCCCAACTAACACTTGATTTCTAAACATGCTTCCTCCATATCTCTAGGCCATCAGGCGACCCATATTGTGTGTAGCATGACTATAGAGGAATTTGTCTAACAGGAAGGTGACAATTACATGAAAAAAACTTAATAGACAGCCTTACTTCTGAAGCACTTTAGGCATAGCCTTTGAGGCAGTCAAAAAGCTTTCTCTGGATATGAACCGATAGTACAATAAAGCAAAGACGGCCTCAATACCATCTTGCCATCCAATTTTCTTGCCCTGTTTCGTCGTTCGTGGATTGTAGGTAATGGGCACCTCACGAATCGCATACCC
>JAJDCC010000019.1 GCA_029261015.1 Candidatus Omnitrophota bacterium
TTAAAGGAAGTCACTTCAAAACTCAGTACCTCTTTAGAGAATCAAGATCAGGTTGTGGGGTTCATTTTGGATCAGCTATATCGATCAGGGCAGGATAAAGCCTCATGGGTAAACGCATTGCATAGACTGATCTATATGGAGAATCCACTTTTCTTAGATACACGCAGTCTTTTTGTGGATGGGGAAGATTATTCCATTATGCAATTGATTGATGTGTTAACCACACCTCAACAACAGTCCCTGACTCCTGTCCAAGTTCTGCATCGTTTGGAGTCCCTATCCATGGAGTTCTCTGAACTGGAGCCTAGTGGTAAAAGTATTTTAGTGCTGTCTGAAATTCTCAAGACGTATCCAGAATTCATTGATATGAGCTCCTTTGAAAGTGATGTATTGCCTGTGTGGGTAGCATTAGTTCAAAGCGGTAATGAAGTTTTTGAGGTGCTGCTTGATATTTCAAAAAGAAAGCATGCTTTTCTGCACCCTAAAATACTCGAGTCAGTTGTTCTTCCACTTTTTGCTGCGACCCAATTCGAAATTGATGTGGCACTTAAAAGTTTTGAGCGTTTTTTGGCGATACAAAAGCCCCAAGCTTTTTTGACAGAAGCCAAACAGTGGTTGCCTGTCTGGTTAAAAATTAGCACTTTTTCAACAGGCGAGCAGCGATTGGTGTTTGGTTCATTAGATAAATTGATTACTGTTTTTCCAGAGTTGGCTAAGCCTGTTATTTTAGAGGACCTTCTGTTGCCACTCATTGAGCAAACCCATCCTCATGCATCCGGTGCGCTGGAAACATTTCGGCAGATAATGACTTTTTATTTGTATGATGCGAGTGACATAGATGTTCCAGAAGAACAACCCTTTTTGACAATGGATGCAGAGGTTTTGGTGCGTGTCTTTAGCTTTGCACTGGATCATTTTGGTAGTCGCATGGGGCCTGCATTGACATGGATGGCAGGTGAGCTGCAATCACAGTGGACTGAAATCTCTGAGCAAGCTTATGAAGGACTAGCGCCACAGGAGTCATTGCCACTATCGGCTGCGGCATGGAAAACCTTAATGCGGGAGCATCCTGAGGTGCTGGCGCTTATTTTTGATGTCGATTCCTTCAAGGCAAGTGAGGCCATGACGTATTTGGAATACAAAGCTATGCAAGCAACTATTCGGGCCCGCTTAGTCTTGGCACTGATTCGTGCTTATAAGGCACATCCGATAACTTTCTATCCTTTTATGCTTGGCTTAGCTCGTACAGGGCAGTTGAGTCTTCAAGTGCAGCAGGATTTGGCTCTTTTTGAGCATATGGATGGGGTGCTAGAGCCTAAATTGATATTAGTGGTGAATACAGAAACAACAGCACAAGAGCTTGAAGTGTATTACGAAAGAACGGCGGATCGTTATCAAATTCTTGAGCAGCGGTTAGGTTTGGGGTTGGAGATGGCGATTGCCGAGCAAGAAGACCGATTGCAATTTCGGTTAAACTCGAATCGTCTTGAAATTAAAACGCGCAAACTGTCTCATCCTGTTTTGACATATACAACAGGTATCTCAAAAGACTATGCAGAAAGGGAAAAAGAAGACATCACTGATCGGCTCTTGAGTGATGCGGGTTGGCAGACAGAGAAAGAAGCATTGCTTGAAGCTATTGAAGATTATCCGCAAATAATGGATTTGTTGCGATTGGCTCAGTCATTAGACTTTTTACAGGGAGAGGTTGCCTTGTGGAGTCCCTACTCAACGGTGGAAGATCAGGTATTGGCTTTAGCGGCATCTGGTGCATTACGCATCGTGGATGGGGCGAGAGTTCCAGCGAGTTTGCGTTTGGGCAAAATCGAACTGGATACGACGGCTTTATCCCATAAGTCTATTGCTGCATTTATGCTCTGGACAACATTAGCTCATGCTATTCCCACTGACTATCATGATGGCCTTGCTGCACAATATGTTTATGCTTTACGCGAAGGCTTGGATTTTGTGATGGACTGGAGTCCATCACAACGAAATGAGTGGTTAAACGGGTTAGTTACAAGCTCTGAGTTAGATGCAGAGGAATCCTTTATTGCCTTAGTGCGTCAATATGCAATGGCTGATCAGGCTGAGCGGCATCGCATACTGATTACCTATGTATTGGCGTATGTGTTTCCTGATTTTGTGGTCGGTGACATTAATGTTGAGGAATCAGAATTCAATCGCAACGCGATACTTCGCGCACACAACTACTATGTCAATTTTGAAGGCGATGAGGCCGGTAATGATCTTGAACCTGGTTTGGAGCAAAGGCTCGAAATAGTGAGCGATATAGATGTGGCGGGACCACTTGAAGTGCATCAAGCTTGGTATGAATGGGATGAAGCGGTATTTGAGTTATTGAATGGTAGCGATGATTATTGGGCCAAGGTAGATGCTGCTGGTTACCCGCGCACATTGGATTTGTTAGTGTTTTATCAACGAGCGATCGACATTTTGCGCTGGCTGCTGAAAGTTGCTGAGGATGCTCCCTTAAAAACAGCTAAAGAGCTTCTGCAATGGGAAGGGTATGTGGAAGAGTTAAAAGCGCAAACACTCTTACTGACGACGCAGTCAGGGCAGAGGTTTATCTCTTTAACTGCAGAAATACAACAACTAGTCTATTGGTTAGAAGGATACGCTCAGCGTCCTTTATCAGAGGATGCCGATGACTTCATGGATTGGTTGAATCGATCAGTGAGTGTGAGGTTTGAGTCAATAGCCAATGATTTGACGGCCGATTCCTTATTTAAGATTGAGCCTTATTTAACAATGCTTCCAGAATACAGTAAGAGTGAATACAGCGTACGTATTCACCCTGCGCTCCTGCGTCGCATGATCATGAATGTGCTTTCCTTGTTTTATCTGCTTGATGAGACTTTAGAAATTCAAATACAGGATCATGACAATGAAATTCGTGTTTTCTTTACCGTTGATCAGGGGTATCTGAGTGCTGAACTGTTCGAAAATCAGTTTGAGAAGGACCGTGAGTTTATTGATTTAAAGACCATTGTAGAAAATGCACGCGGTGAAATTGGCTTCTTTAATGAAGCATACAAGGGAAGGACTGGTGCAGGGTTATATATATTCCTGCCGACAATCAGCCGATCCATAATTCCGCCTGATGATTTGAATTTTGAGAGACTTATTGACCCAACTTTGCCAGATATAGCCTCTATTTGGGGGCAAGCATTAGCTGATTTAGCAGATGAGGATGCGCCAGAAGAGGATGAGGGGGATGAATCCTCTGATGAAGATAGGGATGATGAGGGGCTGGGGATTGGTTTTGCTGCTTTGGAGACGGTCAAATCAGACATCCTATTCAGCCTAGTGCATGGACTCTTAACCCACATACCTGGTGTTAAAAGCGACACCGTTTTGGCATGGCAAGTAGCGCTACAAGAAGAACTCTTTGACCAGCAACGACCTGAAAAAATGCTCTATGCATTTGTGGGAGCAATTTCTTTCTATCCTTTTTCCGTCGCCATTGTGGGGCTCATCGGTGCAATATTTCCGGATGTTCTGTTAGGAAACTCCCTTTTCATCTTACCTTTAGCGATAGCGTCTGTAGTGTCCACACTGTTTTGGAGTTTTTCGTCAGTTGGAGATGAAGGGGCAGATATCTTTAGGCAGATGCATCCTTTGGCTTATGGGTTGAAGGTCTGGAATGATTCGGGTGAATTGGAAACAGCTATTGATGAAGATTCCGAAATCTTATTGAATAAACGCGAGGCGCTTGTAAACAGGCATCGGTGGGCGCGGCGTACGTTCGCTGTGAGTTGGGTGTTTTGGACAGTCAGTATTTCCATTCTGAGTTTGAATAATCCATTTCTTGTTCTGATTTCCCCGATAGTCGCTGGTTTTATCGCAGGGCTAATGGCTTCGATTGTGCATGCTTGGCATAACTTAATCACAACTCGACGTATTGGCAGTCGTGGAAGGGTAGGACTTTGGATAGGGAAAAAACAGATCACAAATCGCATTGTAGAGAAAAATGTGATCGAAATGTTTAATTTCCAAGACCCCTTATTCCTTCAAGAAGCTTTGGCTGCAGTAGGTTGGGACAGAGCTTATATAAAGCAATTCTTAGAAGCTATTGTGGCAAGGCGCATAATCCGTAAGCCTTTCAAAAACAGGTCGGATGTTGTGAGGTGGTTGAGAAAATTAAAAGTAGATGTAAATAAAAAACAGTTCGTTTTGGGTGAAAAGAGGTCGGTGATTGACTTTTTATACACGCAAGCAGGTCAAGTCATGATTGCAGACCAAAAGCAACGATTAAAAGACATAATCGTTGAGGGGGGTATTGCAGTAGAGCAAAAAGTGAGTCAATGGAATGCTGGTTTTGAAAATGTGGTACTCAATGTTTACGGTATTGGGGAGCTCAGTGCTAGTAATGATCATATTGAAAGCATGTCTATCAGACGAGCTGCTGCAGGTCTGCTCAAAAATTATGATCCCCGATTGCCGTTGACACCCCCAAAAACGCTGATATGGGATGAAGTGGTTCCAGAGCATATATTTATGTTGCATAGCGGAACTGCTGCGGTGATAGAGCAAGTCAATGAGCGAGCTTTGTTCAGTGTTGTGCAGCCTGAGGGGTTTTATATAGGTTTGAGTCATCCTGAGAGTGCTATTTCGATTCATTTTAATTTGGGGCACAAAGGAACGGTACTGTCTATTGGATATATTTTAAGCGAAGTCATTAGGCAGTATTCCTTACCGGCTGAAGGGTGGGAGGCTGATCTTGCTGTTTCGCATAAGGGGCTTGATTTGGCGTTACGGTATGCTTCGCTTAAAGAAATGCTGCATCTTTTTGATGTGACTGTGCGCGAGGAAATGATTCAGGATCAAGGCTTGAATTTTATGGTGAGTTTTCAGGATGGACGTCTGTATGACTTTATTTTCTCTTTTATTCCATTAAGCATGAAGCGCTGGATGATTGAAGACTCTAGATTAGCAAGGTCGGCTGGAAATATGGCTTATCTGATTGAAAAAGCTTTCTGGAAGGATGATGAAAAATATTTACTCAGTCTATTGCAGGGTAGGGATCTCTTCATTGCAAGAAACAATTTCATTGAATCTTTAGCAAGGCACTTATGGAGGGTGCTCAATAATTGGAGTCGTTTGGCTTCAGATGAATCCTACGGGCCAGAACAACTTAAACACTATATTGATGAAGTCGTGAAAGAGATCAAACAACGTAAAGAATTTTCGGCATCAGAAGTGGTCTCGCTGTTGAGTGAGAAATTATACAATGAAGATTCTGTGCAACAGTCGGTTCCTTTGGCTCAAAATATTGATACTAAGGAACACGATTCCCAGGTGATTCGGGGAAGTAAAAGACAGTTAAGAAGACAGATCACCCTTCCTGTATTGGTGCAAATGAGTATGCAACTGAGAGATTACGATGAGCTGATCAAACATTTTATTGATACCTTTGAATTAGATGCTGTTGAATCACGCTTTGAATCTTTGAATATGTCACGAGAAGTGTTTGATTGGATAAAAGACAGGCAAAGTCGAGGCCTTAGCGAAGCAGAGGTGCTCAAAGAGTGGGTAGGCGATGCTGAAGATGAAGTTGACATTGTCGAATGGTCTGTGTTCACGCTCAACAATTCAGTGCGAAAATCTCTGGGGCAGATGATATCTGATGATCCATCTTTGGTGGATTCGATGATGGATGGTATTGAAAGGTTGCTACAAGCAGAGAACTACTACGTGCCAGTGTTTGCTCAAAGTGGAGATTTAAGTCATCTGCAGCGGTTTCGCCTGAATAACTATCGTGTTCATGTGAAACTTGATCCCAAAAATCAGGCAGTAGTTATTGTCAGTGTTCTGAAGAAGCAACAGGAGGAACGGTCTGGAGGTGTTACCGGGGAAATTAGTGCTTTAGTGAAGAATCAGTTAAGTGATATTCATGAAATTGATTTGGAGGGGGCCTCCATTGAGGTGTTTGACATCCTTGAGATCAGTGAATCTGTATCTAAGGGGCACAATCCAGGAAGGATTTATTACAAAGAGTTAGTGCGTAGTGCTCGCGCGGTTGCAAAATCTGATCAGCATTTACAAAACATCATTGATACTGCGAAAGAAGTGATTGATGAGCAGGCATCTATGGGGTCTTTGCAAGGGGAAGTTATCACGATTTATCAGAACACCTTGTGGGCCTATGCCTGGTTAATTTGGATCGCGCAGTGGAAAGATAATGGCCCGTATGAAAGAATCTCTGAAATAGTGCATAAACTTTATCGAGACACACTCATCCACGAAAGAGTGCATTATTTCTTGGATAGTCTCCTAGGTGATCGGCAAGCCCATTGGATTGCTCAGTTGATTGAAGATCGGGATGCCATAGGCTGGTATCGGGAGATGGATGCAGACCGCTATCGGATGGCACAAAATATTTATGATAACTTTCTTGTGGCTGGACCAGGGACAACCTATTCGAGTTATATCATTCAAACAATGTATGACACGGGTGATCTGGATGTGGATAAATCTGAGTTAGAGATTGAAGTTGTTTTAGATCCATCTTCTCATATCGAATCATTTAAGAGTGCTGAGTCACAGTGGATGCTTCTTCAACTGCTAAAGGGAGCTAAAAATGGGAGAAGTATTCTAAGTGAAACGTGGGATCACCACATTCATGCAATGAATGAACAAGGCGTCACTACGGATGCTTTAATCGATGTGTTGAATGTCGATGGATCCGTATCGCAGAGATTAGGGGCTATAGAGTGGTTCATTCGGCGTAGAAATGGCGATGCATTAGAAGCACTTGAAGATATCGCTAAAACAGGGGCTTTTATTTTTTCAACGCTAGTAAAGCGTTCTTCCAGGAAAAGGAATGTTGTGGGGGCCAATGGGGGGGCGTCGATTGAAGGAGAGCTTGCTGCAATATTCGATGAGGGGTACCCCATCAAGAGAGTTTTGGATATTGGTTTTGGTTTGACTCCAAGTTGGTTGCAGAAAATTGAGGGTATGAGCTGGTTAGGGCCTCGGCCGGTTAAGTACGGTACGGAAATGAGTCAGCTGCCTACCTATCTTGTTGAAGACAGCCAAAGCATATCGGCACGTGATTTTGAAGGTGTGACTACATTTCTACTGGATTCAGGTCATGCAGAGAATACGCCCTTGGAACCCAATTCCATTGACCTGATTCACTCAGCATTGCTAGACCGTAAAGGTTTTGAAAAGGGAGGGATTTGTACTCAAATCAATGATTGGTTAAGGCCGGGTGGATGGGTACTGATAGCCAATAATGATCGTGTCATTCCAAGGCGATCTGTTAAGAAATTGATGGAGAGGCAGGGGTTGCATTTTGTTGAGGAGTTTGACGAAGAGCGTATACCTCGCGATTATCCTGTTTCCTATTGGTTTGAGCATATTCAGATTAAAGGCATCATGCCGGTTCCAGAAATGGCTTTGAACAGAGAATATGACAAACCCAAGAGTTATTTGCATGTTTATCGAAAGCCGATACCGAGTGATCTGGGTTTGATGTTTTTAGGTGAGGCAATCTATAAGGCACTTCTAAGTACTAATTGGAAAAATGAACAGGCTTTAGCTGTCGCTACTGCCGCAGAAGAAGTTGTTTTTTCTGGATTCTTAGCTATTGTGTTGCCTCAAATGTTGTCTGTCTTAGGGTTTTTGGATTCTACGGTGTTGACTGTTTTGGTCAGTCTCTTATTTGGTATTTTGCACTTCAAAAAAGTCCGCGCACGACAAGGTGAATTAAATTCGACATCACCGATATCATTCCAAGACTATCTTCAGTTTGCTGCTAACCGCAGTATGTGGGGGCTGGCATTTAGAAGTCTCTTTTTCTTAGTCCCCTTAAACCCCTTTGTTGCTCCATTGGCTTTTATCTTTGCCATTGCGTCTCATATAGTCTTCAACCTGCAAGCATATCGGCAAGGACGGTATTTGGCTTTACAGTCACACAGTTTCAATGAGTCACGCATACCCGATGTGCGTGCATGGGAAATATCTATCCTCAATGCGCTCAGTTCGATGGAGACCTATGCAGATTATTTGAAGATGATAAAGGAAATTTCAAGCTATCAAGAGTCCCATCATGAGCAGTCGGTACAGTTTAAAACGAAATTAGATGCGATAAAACGGATCTATGCTGAAGGAATGAATAGTGATACTGCGGCCATTGTGCTAGGTGAATATATCGATGAATTTGATGCAGAGACTATTGTTCAAGCGGCCCAGAACTGGGTGCGATTCAGTGCTGTAATGCCGGTTGTTGAAAAGATAGATGCTAAGCACAAAAACTTAGTGGGCGAAGGTTTTGTTTCTGAATTGGTGTTCCGCTTAATATTGAGTGTTTTTGAGTCTTATCCACAGTATGCCGATACTTATCTGAAAGACTTAGATGGTCCTGATCATGAATTTGGTCACACATTGCAGGTAGTCGATATAGCTCTGACTTTGTTGGCAGACGATAAGCGTCAGTTTGGAGGAGGGCAAGAAACAGCACAATGGATGGCCGCACGTATCATACCGCCGGCATTGTTCCATGATATGGCACAAGTTGAAAAAGCGTTAAAAGAGACTCACCACATCAATGGCTCATGGTGGATGGGGAAAATGTTGGTGGATCATGCAGAGCGCTTTCCTGAATACACCCATTGGGATATCGCCGCCTTACAGCATTCTGTGCGTTCACATAGAACAACACTGCCTCCAGAGCCAGGGTCGTTAGGAGCGTCTTTTGAAGACTGGTTCGTTCAACTAAACATAGATGAAGTCCTTGAGCCTCCTCAGCCTGATCTGCCACCCGGCATTGCGCAGAAAATGGAAGGGTATCACAGAGCCGAAAAGATTGTGTCTGACGCAGATCTATTGGCAACAGTGGATTTAGAGCGCATTTTGAGAGTGGGCGAAAATAACGGCAATGAACTATTCTTTGATATTAATGTCCTATTGAAAGGCGATGAACTTCGTTTGTCGGATCATGAAAAGCTGAAGCTGAGCGCACAGCGTCGCGCCAAAGTGGGCAAGATGAAAGACAATAGTTGGCGTGAAGAGCGTAAAGATACCTTAACTTTTTTGCTGCATCAACTGGTTCGTCAAATTGATCCTGAGCAATACCACACAACCGCTGCCAAAAAATGGGTGCGTCATATTTATCGAGATAGACAAGCGTTTGTAGAAAAAATGATTGATACGCGGTTGATGGGTCGAGAGAGGGTGAAAGCTCAAGCACTTGTAAGGGAGTATTTTGAAGAATGGGAGCGCTATGCGGGGGAGCTTCCGTTAACTGAGCACATGCTTACGGATCGTTGGTTTTATAAAGTGGGGATAGCTCAGCTGATTGTCGGGGTGGCCTATTCTATGGCTTTAGTTCATTGGATAGGTTTTGAGCCAAATAAAATTTTGGTTGTCCTATTTTTAAGTATTCCCTGGGTTTTTATGTTTGGAATCGTGTCTGGGTTTGGGCTAGGTATGATACGCAATGGCGGGCATGATAAGGTATTTGAACGAACAGAGCATAATTCAGGCACTGTTTTCTTCGGCGACTCTCTGCTGGTCAATCACTCAAAACTCTCTTCAGATAGGTTAGTTGAAATTGGCCCTGATGGAATTCATATTGATCCTATATTGTTCGCATTGCCACAGAATATCCGTAACTGGATGCTGATTGGTTTGGAAAAATATTTTGACATTCCAGATGTAAAATATGTGTTGAGGCGCTTTATGGGTATGTCTTTTGTTTTTCCATTCATCACTTCTACATTTGTACTCTTACCATTCATGACAATACTTTCGCTTGCCTATGGTCAGTTTACTGTTCAATTTTATGGGATTCCCTTTTTAATTGGGTTACTTATTGAAGGGATTGTTATCTATTCGACCTGGAGAGTGGCGAGACACTGGCGTGAAATTCATAGCCGCCTAGAGTCTTTGGGGGTTTTATTGCGATCTCAACCCTTCATCGAAGATTCTGAGAAAAGGCTGGATAGTTTGGCGGACAAAGTAATGTTATGGTCAGCAAATTCAGGTGCTCCGTTAAACTTTTTCTTAAAAACATTAGCGCAGGGTAGGTCTCGTTTTAAAAATGAACCTCTAACAGAGGCGGGGTGGCAATCATTCAGCGGTGCGGGAGCAACATGGTTACAGTCTCTTGATGCTGCACAGAGGCATGAAGTGGCTCAGCATTTATTTGAACCTATTGATGAGGTTGATGTTTCTATTTTGAATTCCGCTTTAGCAGATCGAGATCTAATCGTTTTTTCAGGTCGCTCGGAATCAGCTTGGATAGCTTTAGCGATTGAAGGGCTTGGACGCATGCATGCTAAGCGTACGCGATTGAGTGTGCGTAATGAATTGTTCTATGGAGTTTGGCGATTTTTTGGTCCTCTTGTGACTCGAGAATTGAATAAGGACAATCATATGCGTAAACATCGCTTAGTGGTCGCGCCTTTTGTTGGAGAGTTAGGTGTCGCCAATGTGCGTGCGATGAGTTGGATGGACCCCTCCATTGATCAAGTGCTTCCTGTGGATATTCGGGAGGATTTCTCTGATGTGATGCAAGCTGCAGAAGATTACCGTGGTGATGATGGTGAGGTTGTCATAGCCGTGCATACGATTAACTCGGGTCGATCTCTTTCACGTCTCATAGACCAGGTTTCGAGTGTAGGGATTCATGGATCTCATATTAAAATTGTGGGGTTTGTGGCTGATCCTAAGGGGCTTTCCTATTTATTAAAGCGTCATCCTGAAATAGACGTATTGATTGCTGGTTTTTCTCCAGTTGTTGAAGATCCAGAAAGAGTGGGCGTGCCAACGAATGCCATTGGCGATGCTTTGGTTTTTGAGGACTCTAAAGAAGGCGATCAATTGTTGTTTCAGGGAGAGCCCTTCATTGTGGTGAATTTAAAAGCAGCAGGAGTATCTTCCGGTAAAGTGGTAGAGCCTTTAAGCACTAGAAAGCGATTTGTGCTTAAGCAGGGCGTTGGGGCCATTGAGATTCGAGAAGCAATCAGGCTTGCAGATGGGATCAAGCGTATAGAAAAGCGGTTAGGTCCGGTTGGCCGATGGATAAGGGCGGGATTTGCATTGCCAGTACCAAACCCTAAGTTTAATAACAAAAAAACAGTAGATCCTTTTTATTGGATTGATGCCGATCGAGGTGAGTATTTGCGAGACTATGTCGCTAACCCCATGGAGCCTGCTGAGTATATTGCTTTGTCCCCTTGGCCATGGGTGCGTATGTGGAGAGTGGTTAAGTTGTCGGTTCAATTACTCATTTTAGGTTTTGTATCGCTTGTCATTGTAGGACATCCATACAAATTGGCCGAAGGAGCTTTGCTCTACGACCCACTCAATAAGCGACTCATGTTAGGCAGTCTTTCGAGTGTGCATATGACGTCTCCGGTACTGGCATTGGTGGTGCGTGATCTATTAGCCACCATTCGGCGTTGGATGGCAGTGGCGTGGACACGAGATGAAAAAATTGGACTATTACCCAGAGATGACATTGGCGGAGAAGCTTTTTATGGGGTGTGGGCAGGTATTTTTTCGTTATTTCCCGGGATTACACGTCGTGGTGCACAAAGAGTATTTAATCGGATGGATGGGCGGAGCCTTATCATTCCCGCCTTGGAACTGGTTCTTTTACCTGGTTTCTTTTTCATCTTTTATTCACTACATCCTGCTATAGGTTTTGCATTGATATTCAGCAGTGTTGCGATTGGAGGATTGCACTTTTTGGCAGAATGGGTGCGCGGCCCACCAATGACTATAGATGAACTGATCCGTATGTGGCTCCGTTTGATCGTGCGTACTCTAGCAACTTTATTGATTGTGGGTACTGCTGTGATAATACCTGCATCTTTACCTCTAGATATTTTTCCTGGAACCCATGTGTTTGGTTTAGGCATTGCGATTGTGCCATTGATTTTTTCTGCAGGGTTGCATGGTGTCTATAACGCTTATGTTCCAGAAGGTTATCGGTTAAATTTGTTTGATGAGCAGATTCAAAAGGTATCCAATCACCAATCACGCGAACTGTTAACTTTAGCTACACGAGTGACCCATCGTGTCGTCACGCCAACTTATGCAAACACTGTTTTTGGAAAGTTGGAGAGAGTGACGGGTATGGATGTTCAGGCCATTAACGATCATCTGGATTTGGCGATTGCAGATTTGTGGCCCAAGGATCCTGATTGGACAGAAATTACGAGCGTTATGGACTGGCTTATCGCTATGGATGATATTTACCAAATGGAAGGGGCAGATTTTGAGCATAAAGAGCTGATGCTCTTCCTTGAGAGAAGCAAAAAAGTCATCACTAAAAAAGAGCGCCCTCTTCTTGCTGCATGGGATCGTCATGGAGCAGAGGATCTTGCAACATTAGGTCAATCCATAAACCCTGCAGTATCAGCGCTTGAAGCTGAGGCTTTGTTACTAAGATTTGCAGAAGAATTTGCTAAATCTTACAGTGATCAAATGAAACGCCGAGAATTCATTAGGTGGCTACGTCGAATCAAACGGGTGGGTTCATGGTTGACGCATGATAAGTTGAAATTGCTTTGGGGCGATTATCTGATTGCACAAACAATAGCGGATTATCCTAAGCGGACTTCCGAATGGGTGGCTGAGTATTTATCTACTTCGCACAATAACCTTTTAAAACTGACCAGACACTTATACCGGCGTTTGGGTTCACCCCCTAAGGGTTATGGATTTAATTGGAGTTTATTTGCTGGATGGTTGGCCAAAGAGCAGCAGGGGCATAAGGTTTGGCCACAAAAACCTGTTCCAACTGAAGCGGCTTCAGAGTCATTGATTGAGGGGCCGGAGGAGGGAGGTGAGTCTGCGATATCGGCTTTGGAGGTTGTTTCATTATTGGATCATACGAGTATGGAAAAGGTTCAGGCATGGGAGTATGAAAAGTTCTCCGTACTAGGTTTCACGTTGATGGTGGAGACGGAACTTTATGCAGACAATTTCAGTTATTACGAGGGTATGGCCTATATGGTTGGCAATATTTTTTCAGGGATAGATACCCATGGAGCTGTTCTGTATGTGATTCCTACAATCCAGGATATGGCAACTCTTGTTAAAGTGGAAGGGTTTCCTAAAGCAATGGTGCTGCATATGCCTGAATCCAAGGAGCCTCTTGCTAAAGTGCGATTGAATTTGGTTAGGTTTGCAAAAGAGCTAAGAAAAATGCAAGGCAAACAGCATGCGTCCCATCTGGAGAGATGGAATAGGCAGGGTGAAGAAGCTTTGTATGTTGAGACGAATTATGCTGAGCTGGAATCTTGGCCATCAGCAGCAATAAATGGAATTGATGTTGTTGTGGATCCGTACTTGGCTGAGTATTTACCTATTAAAGAGTTGGCAGAGGCTCTCAGTAATTTAATCCAATTGTCTGGTTTGGACACTGGGAACAGGAGACTGACATATCGACTTGTGTTTAAAAAATATACCGATATGTTCGATAATCGGGTGGATTGGACTTTTAGGCAGGGAAGTCAATTTGAAATGTGGGTGGGGCTTAAGCCTCCTTTGGTCTTGTCGCCTGCAAAAGGTTTGAGCCGAGAACTGTCATTTGAAATGGAGTGGAAACAAGCGCTTAGAGAATTTCATTTACTCATCCAAGGAAAAGACGCTTTCCTTAGGCAAGACCTAGAGCGCGGTTTTGATGAGGATCGGTTGAGAGAACAAGAGGACACAATAGATTCTACGGGTTGGACCGGTGGTTGGTTCAGTATTCAATTGCATCAACGCGTCGAGCGTGCCATCAAGGCGGGCAATTTGGACGAAGCTGAGCGAGCCTTGGTTGAGATTGAGATACCTCTAAGAGAGCTTGCTGAGCTAGATTTGGCGACACGCTTTGAAGGGAAGCCTGCACAGCTTGAGGCTGCGCTAGAGGCCTTTATGGCGAAGTATCCACAGATTGGGCCACTTGGATCTGAGTTGGCTGGTTTTGAGGACATTTTGGGCGATTTACCCTATGCTATGGCATTCGCAGTTAGATTAAGGGGTGGGATACAGCACAGGCAAAGACAGACAAATATCTACTTTGATGGGCCAGAAATTGAGACAGAAACGGGGAGCCGGGTTAAGCGAGAGGAAGTTTTACTGAGTAATAGTTAGTTTCTTTAAAGGATACTATTATGACATTTTTGTAATGTAGGGTTCATGGAACGTTCATCTTCACCGAGTATACTTGTATACAGATATTAAAGAGTTTCTCGGTGCGGACCTCCTACTCCCCCCCAGGAGTTCCCACGGTGGCGCGGAAGATGATGAATCTTTCGCGCCGCTTTTTTGATAGCCTCAGAAGAATACTCAGGATCGAACTTGACGGTATACCCAAGGTCCGTTAACTTAAGACATCATGAATAAACAAAATTCTGGGTTCACCTTGGTAGAAATCATGATCGTTGTTGCGATCATAGCCTTATTGGCCGCAACAGCCATTCCTAATATTCTGCGCGGAAGAGTCTCTGCAAATGAGTCTGCTGCGATAGAAAACCTACAGGCCCTCCAGTCCGCTCTGGAAATGTACCGATCTGTAAATAATGTTTATCCCGCTACAAATACTTGGTTAGCTGAAATGTATGGGGCAGATTGCAATGCAGGGACTGCGCCAGATCCTGACTTTGGCCCCCCTTCTTTTTGCGTGGCTTTGGCAGCAAGTGCGGTGCAGCAATACAATTACACCTATGCAGGGGCGGTGGCGCCAGCGCAAACATTCAGCTTGATAGCGGTTCCCGCGACTTTAGGTTCATCAGGTTCGCGGTCTTTTTACCTCGATCAGACTGGGTTAGTGCGACATTGCATGGGCACAGGAACTGCAGCGCAATTAGTTGATGAGTCTACAACGGACCAGCCTCCTACGGCTTGTGATTGATCATGAAACTGATAAAGCAGAGTTTTTCGGCCGTGATTGCTGGGGGTGTGTTAGGGGCTTCGATGTGGGGCTATACACAATTCAATCAAAGCAAGCAACTTGAAGCGGTGATTCAGCGGCTTTCGGCTGAAACAAGGGTTGCAGAAGCTTTAGTCACTCAGAGCCGGTACAACGAAGAGACACAGTCGATCGAAACGACGCTAAAGTTTTTGGAATAT
>JAJDCC010000181.1 GCA_029261015.1 Candidatus Omnitrophota bacterium
GCTGCTGTTGTTGAAACCCAGATTACCGAGCCTATTGAAGAAACGATCAGTGGCATTGAAGGCATAAAAACCATCACCAGTACTAGCCGTGAACAACTGAGCCAGGTGACAGTTGAATTCAATTTGAGTCGAAATATTGATTTAGCGGCACAAGATGTGCGTGATCGGGTTGCACGTGTGCGGGGGCGATTGCCCGAAGATATTGAAGAGCCCATTGTGGCCAAACAAGATTCAGATGCCAGTCCGGTCATGTGGGTGGCTTTATTTAGTGATCGTTATTCCACCTTGGAACTGACGACTCTGGCTGAAGATGTGTTGCAGGATCCTTTGCAGACAGTACCGGGTGTCAGTTCGGTTATTTTGGGCGGTGCTAAACGCTTTGCCATTCGACTGTGGTTGGATGCAGACAAAATGGCGGCCCACCAGGTGACCATCCAAGATGTGCATGAAGCTCTGCGTCAGCAAAATGTGGAGTTGCCCAGCGGTATGGTTGAAGGGGTTGACCGAGAGCTGGCTATTGAAACACGCGGTGAGCTTAAGTCCCCAGATGAATACAACAACCTGATTATTCGCCAGGAAGCTGCTTCGTTTATCCGGTTCCGTGATGTAGGGCATGCCGAAATTGGGGTTGAAGATGAGCGTTCAGTGGCTCGCTTTAATTCACAGCCTGCTATGGGGTTGGGGATTGTCAAACAGTCCAAAGCCAATACGATTGCCGTAGCACATGGCATTAAAGAAGAAATTGAACGGTTAAGGCCTCTGATTCCAGAAGGGGTTAATTTGGCTTTTCCCTATGATGAATCCATATACATCGAACAGTCTATCAGTGAAGTGTGGCAAACATTAGCCATTGCTTTTGTGTTGGTTGTTTTGGTGATTTTCGTTTTCTTGCATGATGTGCGGTCTACTTTTGTGCCTGCAATCACCATCCCTATTTCTTTGATCGCGATTTTTGGTGTGATGAACATGATGGACTTTTCAATCAACACCATCACGATGCTGGCGTTAGTGTTGGCGATTGGTTTGGTCGTTGATGACACCATTGTGGTCTTGGAGAATATCTACCGGCATATCCAAAATGGCTTATCTCCTATGGAAGCGGCTTTTAAGGGAATGAAAGAGATTTCCTTTGCAGTCATTGCAACGACAGTAGCACTTGTAGCGGTTTTCTTGCCTTTGGCTTTTCAAACCAGTGTGACGGGACGTTTGTTTGTTGAATTTGCGATTGCGTTGGCAGGCGCTGTTGTGGTGTCCACATTTGTGGCGCTGTCATTAGCCCCAATGATTTGTGCGCGTATTTTGAAACCTAATCATGGTGAAGTGCATGGTTTCTTTGGTCTTTTTGAAAAAGGTATGGGAGCCACCACCCGTGGCTATGACAAGTTACTCGCCAAGAGTTTGAGGCACCCCATTTTGGTCCTGGTGTTGGCTGGTTTGAGTTTGTGTGGAGGATTATTTTTCTTTACGAAGCTGCAAAAGGAATTTTTGCCAGAAGAAGACAAAGGGCGTTTGTTCTGTATGTTGATTTCACCTGAAGGATCTACTTCAGAATACACTGACCGTATGGTGCGCAAAATGGAAGGAATCATTCAATCGGCTCCTGAGGTTGAGGGGTATTTTTCGGCCGTTGCTTTGGCACGAGGGGGTCCAGGTAAAGGCAGTGAAGGTTTGGCTTTTATCCGTTTGAAAGACGGAGAGCGTAAACATGTGCGTGACATCGTGGGTGGGATGAATGGTTTTGGGGCGCGTTTCTTTGGAGAGATCGAAGGAGCATTGGCCTTTCCCATTATTCCAAAAGCCATTGGGCGCGGTTTTGGTCAACCCTTTCAGCTGGTTTTGAAGTATCAAGACCTGCCTGATTTAAATAACACCGCAGAAGCCATAAGTAACGAGTTGCGGGGATTAGGCACACTGCAGAATGTGCGTGCGAATTTCGAGCTGAACAAACCGGAACTTCAAATTGAAATAGACCGTGATCGGGCGGCTGCATTGGGTGTGAGTATTCAGGAAATTTCGCGCACACTGCAAATTTTGTTTGGGGGATTGGATTTAAGTAAGGTCAATCTGAATGGCAAAGAATATGATGTGATTGCTCAATTGGATCGAGAATCTCGTTTGACCCCATCGGATTTGGAACAGCTGTATGTGCGCAACCTATCAGGACAATTAGTCCAACTGTCGAATGTGATCCACTTAACTACGGTGGGAGGTCCAAGCGCCATCAATCACTACAATCGATTGCGCTCAGCCACCATTGAAGGCACGTCAATGGGGGTGCCTTTAGGCACAGCTATGGATCAGGCTAAAGCGGTTTTAAAAGACAAACTTCCTGAAGGGTATCGTTATGAGTGGGCGGGTGAGAGTAAAGATTTAGAAGAGTCAGGTCGTGAGTTGTGGTTTGTCTTTTTGTTAGCCATTGCAGTGGTCTATATGGTGTTGGCGGCTCAGTTTGAAAGTTTGGTACACCCTTTCACTATTTTGCTGACGCTGCCATTGGCGGCTTTGGGCGCATTTGGTTCTTTGTGGGGTATGGCACAGCTGGGTGTGCCGGCCATGAGCTTAAACCTCTTCAGTCAGATTGGTATGATTTTGTTGGTGGGGTTGGTGACTAAAAATGCCATTTTGTTGATTGAGTTTGCCAATCAGTTAGTGGCTCAAGGCAAAGATCCTTTGAGTGCCGTTGTCGAAGCGGGTCGTGTGCGTTTGCGTCCTATTTTGATGACCGCAGTTTCCACCGTTGTGGGCATTATGCCCATTGCCATTGGTTTTGGTGCAGGAGCAGAAGGCCGTAGGCCTTTAGGTGTGGCTGCTGTGGGAGGCATGTTGGCCAGTACATTGCTTACCTTATTTGTCATTCCTGTGGTTTATGTTTTATTTGAGCGCTTAAAAAAGAAACCGACGCCGAATGAAGCTTAAACTTCGACCGATTCTTTTTATTATAGGGTGTGCTTATTTGGGTGGGTGCACGATGGGTGCTGATTATGCGCGTCCTGATGTCACGCTAACGGCTACGTGGAAAGAGCGTGAGCAGGATGATTATGTGGTGTGGAAATTAGCAGAGCCTGCGGTTTCGATGCCTAAACAATGGTGGTTGGTTTTTGAGGATGAGCCGCTGAATGGTTTAGAAGAGCAAGCACTGAGCGCGAACCAAGAACTCAAAATCGCCATGGCGCGAGTTGATCAGGCACGAGCTTTAGCTCGACTGGAAAAAGCCAATTTATTGCCGCGTGCGGATATCAATCCATCGACGACACGTGCTGAACGTTCGAATAGCAGCTTTGGTGGCTCGGGAAGTTTTTTGCAAACCACACATGAGCTTCCTTTAGATTTGAGTTATGAAGTGGATTTGTGGGGAAAAGTACGCCGTTCCTTTGAGGCTGTACGGGCTGAAGCTGCAGCAAGTGAATCTGCCTATCAAAGTGTTTTGCTCACACTGACAGCAGAAGTGGCTCGGACCTATTTTGATTTGCGTGAATTAGATGCCGAGTATCGCGTCTTGGCCGAAACATTGGTACTGCGCGGAAATGTTTTAGATATTGTGGAGCAGCGCTTTGATGCAGGTTTGGTCAGTGAGTTGGATTTGGTGCGAGCTAAAACGGAAATGGCTGCGGCAGAAACTGTTTTGGTGGATGTGAGGCGTCGCCGAGCAGAATTAGAAAATGCTTTAGCGGTCTTATGTGGTGAAAACCCATCAAGTTTTTCGTTAGCTGTGGCTGAGTTTGAGGTTACAGCGCCACATGTCCCTGCAGGGATCCCCTCGACTTTATTAGAACGGAGGCCTGATGTGGCTGAAGCCGAACGCCAAGTCATGGCGGCGAATGCGCGTATCGGTGTGGCCAAAACCGCATTTTTCCCAGTGTTACGGCTTACCGGTTCAGCAGGTTTTCAGAGCCCGGAACTTGAGGATTTATTGAACACAGACAGTGTCGTATGGTCGTTGGGTCCAAGCTTGCAGATTCCTATTTTCACAGGCGGGCGCGGGAAGTCGAATTTAGAAGCGGCAGAAGCTGTTTGGACACAAACCGTGGCTGCTTATCGTCAGCAGGTGTTGCTTGCTTTTCGAGATGTGGAAGATGCGTTGGTCAATATCGCTTATCGCCAAGCACAACAGAAAACTCAGGCGCGTGTGGTATCAGGAGCACAAGAATCAGCAGCAATTTCGCAAGAGCGCTACAAGCAGGGTTTGATCGATTATATTGAAGTGGTCGATGCCGAACGGTTGAGGTTGAATGCAGAACTCGATGCAGTGCGCTTTCAAAACCAGCAGTTAAAAGCGACGGTTCTATTGATTAAAGCTCTAGGCGGTCAGTGGGACTAATTTTTCCACCGCAACAGCACCTTGCCTATCAGCATGCCACAAAGGCCAAAAAACAAAACGGGTAAAAAGTGCCAATAAAGTATGTGTAAAGGTTTATTGCAGGCACAGATCAATTGCACACCCAGGGCAGACAGTGCGGCCGCTGAAAGTATGGTAAATAATCCGGCAATAGCAGCTGTAAGGACCGCCCCTTGTTGGATCATCCAAAACAAAACAGCTCCTGGCAGTAAAGCCATCAACAAGATATCTCGCGTACACACATAGCCTAAGGGCGCCGCATAATCCCCGCCGTGATAAGCAAAATGACCAATAATTGCGAGCCATCCGAGTAAAGTCAGTGTTGTAGTTAAGAGTAAGGGTACAGATTTTTTGCCTGGAATGCTTAGGGTAAAAGCAGATAAAGATGAAAGCAAAGCCAATGCGAGTGTTGCTATTAATTGCAGAAAATAGGCTGGCGTAAACAGGATCGCTTTCAAGTCTGCCCTGACACCCATCACTAAAACAGCCGTTCCCACACAAAGCAAAGCAATAAGGCTCCATTGCACAAAACGCATCCAAATAGAAGCCAGAGGCTGTACAGGCTTTTTATCTTGGCTGAGTTGTTTGATGAGATCAGGTGTTTCCATCAGTCTCCAGTTGCAGTGTTCGGCGTAGCGTTTGATATCCACGAAAGGCATTCACCTTGACGGCACTTTCAGAGAGTCCTGTTTTGGCCGAGGTTTCTTTAACAGTCATGCCTTGAACTTTCATCATTTCTATCACTGTGCGTTGTTTTTCAGGCAAGTGTTTGAGCGCAGTGAGGATGCTATCTAGTTTATCGGTAGTCTTCAGTGCTTCTTCGGGGGCCTTAAATTCAAACCCTTCAGGGATGGGTGTTTCTCGATTTTGAATGCGCCGATACTTTCGCATAAAATCAATCATGCGGTGGCGACAAATGGTATAGGCCCAAGGCCCCACAGGGTTTTCACTGCGGTAAGTGTGTCGTGCTTTATGGATAGCGACTAAAGTATCCTGCACAACATCCTCCACCAAATCCAGTGGCATGCGGCTGCTTAAAAAACGGCGCAATACGACACTGATTTGCTTTAAAAAATCAGTATAGGCAGCTGAGTCACCCGATATTCCTTGAGTGAGTAATTGAGACAGTGCTTGATCTTGAGTGCTATCCACTAATTTATCTTCCTAAGTAACCTCAATCAGTATGCGTATATCAAGAGGTTTGGGTTACAACTTGATGGTTGATTTTAAACTTTTTAATAATTTCAGAGGCAATAGGGTTGGAAACTTGACGTTTCTTTTCAATCAGGTAAATCGTATCAAAAATGCCTGGTGTTCCTTTGGGGTTAAGAATGACAAGATCCTTATTGGCCGGGGCTTTGAGTACCGTGAACCGATTGATGGGGGCCACCCCTGTTTTATCTAGAACCATACGCCGCACTAATTCGACATCTCCGACTTCAGCAATAATTTCTGGTGCTATTTGGTGTGATAAAAAATAGGTTTGTAGGGCATGGTAAATCTGGCTTTGAGCTGTAGGTAGAATGATAGGCGCTTCCTTGAGGCTGTGAGGTATTTTTGCATAGTGTTTGGCTAATGTGCGATGCGTGCAGAAGACAACGGGTATTTTAGCCAGCAGATGATTTTGAATGCTAGAACTTGTGGAGGTCTGTTCAGGTGAGTCACTTAACACCAAATCTAATGCATGTACGTCCAGTTCTTTAATAAGGGATCTGGTCTGACCTTCTTTAATGATGAGGTGGGGCCTGGGTTTAAGCTGAAATACATATTGGATCAAAGCTTGAGTGACGGCTTTGGGTACGGTAGTAGACACCCCAATTTGAATGCGCATTTTACCTTGAAGACTACGGTCTTGTAGTCCATCTAGCATCTCATTACCTAGATCGAATATGGATTTGGCATACCCAAGAACAAAGTGGCCTTCTTCTGTAAGGATGAGTTGTTTGCCTTGCCGTTTAAATAAAGGTTTTCCTAAGAATGATTCAAACTGTTTGAGTTGTGAGGACAGGGCGGGTTGGCTAATGCGCAGCAATTGGCTAGCCCGTGTGACGGTGCCTTGTTCTGCAATGCAATAAAAGTAGTAGAGATGATGGTAGTTAAAAAGAGTCATATAGATAAAAATTATGTAAGTGATAGAGTTTATATATTTTTAATTATATATTGAATCAGCTATGCTTTACAAGAATCAAAACAGACAATGGAGGGCAAAATGTTGCGAGCATTCAAATCAGAATTACAGCGATTACGTAAAGAAGAGTACGCTATGTTCCATGCCCAAATCAGAGGTCGAGTGGGTAAACGGGCAACCCAAAAATTAGAAGAGCCATTGGTGCAGCAAATCTTACTGATTCCAGATCTCATGCAGCGCATTCACTACTATTGGAAACAGCCCTATGTTCGGGGTGACGTTAAAGGCCTTAGCTCTTATGTGTTTGCTTATCTCTACAACACAAACGATATCTTACCCTCGGATGATCACGGTTTATTTGGCTATTTAGATGATGCTTATTTAGTCGGTTTAGTTTATGAGCATGTTCTTGAGGAAGTCAGTAGGCAATATTTGCCGATAGCGCCTGAAGATGACGATTTAAGGGAGCAAGTCGCCCAGAATCAAAAATCAATTGTAAAAGTGATTCCTGAAGAGGCAAAGAAAATGGATGAGCTTTTTGAAAATGCGCTATCCGAAAATTATGATTCTTTTGCAAAAGCAGTAAAGCACTGAGGTTCTAATGTTAAGCAATATGATAGATTGGATAGAAACTGTATTAGAGGAATGGGGGCTTAAAGAAAGAATGCCTGTTCCGATACCGGTTAGTTAGAAACCGTACTGAAAAGTACGGCTCCCCCGAAGGAAGGGCGCGGCACTAGCTGCGCCTTTCTGGATAAGATTCTTTCAAAAGTTTTTGAATCATCTCCTCAGTAGTTTGATAAGCTCCCTCGCCAACATGTTTGTACCGTATGATACCTTGCTTATCAATCAAATAGAGCGCTGGCCAGGCCCGATTGTTGTAGGCGCGCCAGGTGCTAAAAGTGTTGTCTATCAGCACCGCATGCTCTATTGCTTTTTGCCTCACGTAGCCACGCACATTGTCAGCATTCTTCTCATAATCAAATTCGGGAGTATGCACGCCGATGATGGTTAGGCCTTGGTCTGCATATTTGCGGTGCCAATTTTTAATAAAAGGCTCCACATTGGTGCAGTTGTAACAGCCAAAGGTCCAAAATTCTACTAAAACGACCTGACCCTTCAGCTTGTCAATGGAGAGTGGGGCCGCATTAATCCATTCAGATCCATGCACTTCTGGGGCTGTGCGCTCCATTTGCTGAGCGGCCTGACAGGGGAGCACAAGCGCAACAGTTGCCGAAAAGACAACGGATATGAGGCAGTGTTTTTTGGATAACATCTTGTTAAGTATAACGTAATCTTAATGAGTTAAGCATTTCAAATCTTTAGAAGGCTCCCTAGGTTGACAGATGACAGCTCAGCACATACGATAGAGAACATGAAAAGCAGAATACACGCAGTCACTCTCTTTATTATGAAAAAATCGGTCCTTTGGGCTGTAGAAAGAGGTGGGGTGTATTCGGCGAGATAAGTATGATGTTTTAACCACAAATCGCAGGCGCACCCATCCCAAACGGATGGGTTTTTTGTTTTCGGATATAGAAGGAAAGTATGGAAAAAGCACTTAAAATCAAGATTCTAGCGGCATTCATGATCATTTATGTGGTCTATGGATCTACGTACATCGCAATTCACTTTGCCATGGAGACATTACCGCCATTTTTATTAGCAGGGACACGATTCACTGTGGCGGGGATATTGCTCTACCTTTGGGCAAAGTTACGCGGTGCTGAACGCCCTACAGCAAAACAGTGGCAAGACGCCGCTGTGGTGGGTGTGTTGCTTTTTGTGACCGGCAATGCAGCGGTGGTTTAT
>JAJDCC010000182.1 GCA_029261015.1 Candidatus Omnitrophota bacterium
TGGTCTCCTTCTAAGGAATAGAAATTGAACCATTGGTCTTCATCACCAAAATTATAAGCAAATCGTGCGCTTCCAAAATAACGCTGTGTAGTCATTTTATCATCAGTTGAAGCATAATCAGCCGTCACCTTCAATTTGACTTCATTTTCATCGGTGACACGATTGGCTTTGATGACTCCATTGATTTCAGCGTCTTCTGTATTTCCCCTGGACGCATTGGCACCAAGAGCTACCTCACCCGACCAAACTTTCTTGGCTTCAGCATCTTCTTGAGCAGCTACCTGCGCAGCTCCGCCCAAAAAACTCCAGACCAACACAACACTTGACAGTACATTCAAGATCTTCACTTCTTTCCTCCTACCATTGCTCTAACGCATATCCTTCGCCTTGCAAAATAGATATCATGCCGGTTTCACCAACCAGATGCCCTGCACCCACTACAGCAAAGAACGGTCGCTCTTTTTTTAGTAAACTCTTAACACCTTCAACCATTGTTTCGTTGCGCTTATCAAAAAGCATACTGAATACACGTTCTAACCGAGGCTCTTCCTCACGTGTTCTCAGTAGTAGCTTTTCTAATCCGTCAACATCACCTGCTTTCCAGGAATTGAGCATCTTATCAAAACTTTCCTCCAAATTCTCAATTTCCTCAAAAGAATACTCCAGCATCAATAACTGCTCTTCTTCTGTCATATTGGCTAAAAGCTCAATCTGAAACCGTGGGGTTTCAAGCCCCTGAATCTCTTTGACTCCCTTAGCTTTTTCGTAAAAATACTTATCAATTCCATACTGTTCACTGATCCCAATATGCTTCAACCCTAAGGCTGTGATCGTCATCGCCACAAACCAAGGTCGAAACAGCATAAACTTGTCTGCATCTAGACCATGACTCTTTAGCTTTCTGCGAAGATTACCAAACTGTTCACTATCAAGACTGTCCGCCAGCGTCTCACCATTGGTATATAACGCTTTGGATAGCGTTAAAGCCTGCAATTCAGATTGATTAGCACCAAACACATCTGCTTCTAGAACCAATACCTCTGATTGCTCAAAAGCCTCTTCAATGACTGCGGCTAACGGAAATAAAGAAGCATCCCCCACATGCACTGACCCAAGCAGGTAGCCTGTTGTTGATGGGGATTCAATCTTCCAAATGAAATGCTTGTCTTTCTCAAGATGATTTGAGACTACCAATAGGCAAAAAAGCACACTGGCCACAACCAGCGATAGGAATATGCGAAAGCGTTTAGGCATGATGATTAGCAACTAAATTTCAGCTAACTCTCTCTTTTCTTTATTCACTCGCTCTTGTTTTCTCAACCAACGACTTACCGTAGCGTAATGCACTCCTAAATAATCCGCAATCTCTTGTTGAGAATACCCGCACACATGGTATGCATGTTCCACTAAGCGAATAGACTTATCTTGTCCATCAAAAATCATTTCAAGCGGTCTTCGCGCAGAGATTTCTCGATCATTTTCAGCTGAGACACTTGTGAACCGTTCGCAAAACTTAGTGGAGCCCAAATACATTTGTTTGCGAACAGCACGCCAAGGAGAGTAGGTCAGATCAGCTTCAGCAACGAAAGTTTTATAAATGTCTCTCGCTGCAACAATATCATGATCAAGCTGACTCAATAACCAAGATGGGTCTAAAAATCGTGGGGCTTCTACCTCGCCTGCCGTAGCACGATAGCTACTCCAAGGCCATTGTTGCGGAGTTTTCATCCATTGTCTGCGCACAGGGTTCAATACAGCATATCGGCTAAGTTCTAATAAATAAGCCTCTTTTTCTAAAAGAATGGATTTAAACCTTCCCTGAAACAATTGCCCAGTCGTCTGGTAACGGTGGTTGTATCTTTGTGTGTACATGCCATTGAGCTGACGCATCCCCTTAGACAGTGTTTTCTCTAAGGTTTCAATCACCAGATGATAGTGATTGTCCATCAAACAATATGCGTGGCACACCCAATAATAGCGCTCGACCACCTCGTCTAAAAGCGTCAAAAAAGCTTGCCGATCTTCATCATCAACAAAAATGGACTGCTGTTGATGACCTCTTGTGGTGAGGTAATAAACAGCTCCTGGAAATTCTACGCGCAAAGGTCTCGCCATAAGAGGCATTGTACTGTGTTCACCTCCTACCTTTCAAGACCTGACCCTGAATTAAATATGATAAGATGTAGCCAATATCAACATCACATGGGGGAATTCATGCGAAAACGGGTTTTCAGCTTAGCCATTTGTCTCACTGTACTCCAGTCTCCTATCAGTAGCTACGCAGGGCAAATAGACAAACACCCGATCACCGCCTCCGAACAAATACAGTTCAGTCACCAAGAATCTCAAACTGCATTATCCATTCAAAAAATTGTTGCCGGAAAAACACGGTTACGCAGCAGACGTACCCCTTGGATTAAATACGCCGTTTACACCACTATAGGTGCTCTGGTCATCTTAACCATCGTCGCTCTCAGTAATAACAGTCAATAAACCTAGGCAACTTGTTTTCTATGCAAAAAAAGTGGCTCATCCTACTCTTTGTTTTCGCTATCGGTTGTGCTAGTTCAAAAACACCCGGACTGGCAGCCTATACGCATCGCAAAAACCTTAACTACTGCCCTGTTACAAAGACGCTGCAAAAATCAAGTTCACACTGTGGTGTTGCTGCACTCGCCAGTGTATTGAATTATTGGGACCAACCTACTGAATACTCAACCTTGCTGAAAAACAATTTATCCGCAGATGTCAGAGGCTATTCATTAGAAGAACTCAAAAACATTTGTGAAGAACACACATTAAAGGGATTCATTCTTACATACAGTGAAGAAGAGAGTTCACTCAATAAGTTAATTCAAGAACATATCGCGTTGGGCAGACCGGTCATAACCGCCTTGGGCGAAAAAAAATGGTTAACGGAGTCACAGCATTATGTGACGGTGATAGGCTATGATCCTCAGAGAATTCTGGTGATGGATCCCGCCGAAGGGTATCGAGAAATTTCACGTGAACGATTTGAACGATTATGGGGCAATCTAGGTAAGAATGCACTCGTATGCAGCCAGTGACTCCATTTATTCAAAGCTGCTCTGCATTTCCCAGATTAACAATTCCGCAACCTGAGTTCCCAAAGCCCCAATTTTTCTTGCCTGTGCATGTTGCATCCGTAATGCATCACCTGCATTTAACGCTCCATTGGGCTCAAGCGCTGTTTGTCCTTGTGTCACAAAAACATGCACATAAGGCGCTTCGGGCAACCGAATGGATTCTCCTGGTTGAAGTCGCACAACCCATAATGTCGCATCTTTTTGTTGAATGCGAATGGCTGTATCGCTATCACTCCCGGAAGCTATAGGGATCATTTGCCGAGTTTGCTTCAACTGTCGTGTGATATCCACTTGCTCATATCCGGGCCGAATTCCTTGCATATCAGGAACAACCCACATTTGAACTAAATGCACTGGAGTCTCTTTGCTCACATTCATTTCGGAATGCCAAATTCCGGAACCAGCGCTCATTTTTTGAGCCAAACCAGGATAAATCGTTCCTTTATTACCTGCAGAATCTTGATGCTCTAGCTCCCCGCTAATCACCCAAGTGATGATCTCCATGTCTTTATGCGGGTGTTTACCGAAACCGGAATTGGGTTGCACAATGTCTTCATTACTCACACGCAATAAACCGTGCCCCAAATTTGACGCATCGTAATGTTGGCCAAAGCTGAAACTATGCCAAGAATCCAACCAATCAAGCTGTGTCCTAAACCGCTGATTGCCAGGCATAAAATAAAGTGCTTCCATTTTTTCCATCGCTAAAAACTCCAGTCAGCCCGCACAAGCAAGCCTTTTTCTAAAGGCTGAACACCTAAATGCACTTCTTTTTCTTCTAATAGATCACGTGTTGCCCAATGCGCAGAAACAGACAAAGCAACCGCTGCCACCATGTCACTCGCATAATGCCAACCACCACCCAGTCGCGATGCTGTTGAAACAGCACCAATCGTGGCAGGCACCATAGCCGCCTTCCATCCGTAATAATCCCATGTTTTTAAAGTAATCATTGTAGGCGCCACCATGTGCCCTGAAGGCCAGGAATATTTACCTCTTAAGGCTGAATTAAAAAAGCCGGACTCCTCTGTGCCATCAAACCGAGGCCGTTCATGGGTAGGCAGCTGTGAAAGTAAGACCACTTCAGAGTAAGCCAAGCTAAGTGCTCCCAGTGTTTCAAGAGAATAACTTCGCAGTTTTTCATCTTCAAGGTGATACGACAAACCATAAGCCACTAAGGGAACAAACCCCATCGCCACTGTCACTTGGTCACCCACAACTTCTGCTATATTGTTGTCAAAAAACTCAACATCCTCAAAAACATCTGACAGTTTATTGTCCGCAAACGCTGTGCCGGCTGTGCCAATGCCACCAAAAATCAATGCATTCCGACTGGCTTCATGTTTAAACTGATGTGTGAATCCTCGACCTGCCAGTTCCGCCACTTTATGCGCATCATCCCAGAACTGTGCTTGTTGCCTATCTTCTGCATATCCTGTTGTCGCCCCACACAAAACACCCACAAGCAACACACCACCGATTAACTTTTTCAAACCAGCCCCCTTATTTGAATTGCGCGTATTCAGATACTCATAGTACTAGAGAGTAATCCCCATCGCTTCAAATTCTTGCGTGATGAGTGGCGCCCACCCCTTATTCGCCTTTGGATTGGCTGGGCTCGGGTGCGTAATCCTCCCGATTTGAATATCGATTCCCTCTAGTGCCGCATCAGCACGCTGTTGTGCATATTGACCGACACCAATCACCCATTCAGGCTCAAGTTTTTCAACCACTCTTTTTAGAGCAGCATTACAAGCCTTCATAAGCGGTTCTCGCTCGCGAGCAGGCAACACATTGGGTGTCCGATTTTTACCAGAAGCTTCCATAAACACTAAAGGACAATAATTGGCCACAAAAAATGTTGAGAAAAAATTTTCAGGTGTTTCAAAAACCTCTTTGGCCCACCCCCATAAACGTCGACCACTGACCTCGCTGCGCTGACAGGCAAACCCTTCAATAGGTCGCTTAGGATTCTCCACAGGAGGTTTATCCACTGCAGAATCAATACCCAACCAATTGCGTACGAAATTCATTTCCCCAAAAGGCACTCCGTTTTGAGCCATGCCCCAAGGACCAGGATTCATACCGAGCAAAACAATTTTCTTTTTCCCCTTCCCATAACTCTCTAAATACTGATCATGCGCTTTTCGGGCATAAACAAGGGGGTTATACACATGGGTGACCGGCTCCTGAAAACTCAACGCTTCTGTCGATTGGACTAATTCATCAATAATTGACTTCCAACTCATTCTAAAATTCCTTAATTATAAAGGCATGAAACTGAGATTAAAGACCCGTTCAACAAACCAACCAAACCCAAACAGCCCTATTAACAGTGACCCAGTCAATGCCAGTTTAGGATAAAAAGCTCGCTTAGACAAAAATGCAATCGGAAGGAACAACACTGCCACGATAGCCATTTGACCTAATTCAACCCCCACATTAAAGGTGACTAAAGATGTCATTAAAGCCGTGCGTGGTAATTCTAATTCTTTCAGTACATTGGCAAAACCAAATCCGTGAATGAGACCAAATAAGAAGGTAAGTATCCAGCGGTGTTTAGTGCTGCGTACAAAGAAATTTTCAACAGCAACAAACACAATACTCAGAGCAATGGCACATTCAATCCAGCGCCCTGGAAGCTGCACAACATTCAAAGTAGCCAAAGCCAACGTAATGCTATGCGCCACTGTGAAAGACGTGACAATTTTAAGCAATTCCCAGAAGCGTCCTCCCCATAAAATGAGCGCTAGTAGAAAAAGAATATGGTCATAACCAATCAGAATATGCTCAATGCCTGACAGGATAAACGCACCCACTTGAATAGGCGCAGAATGCTGATTGGGATGAACCCAAAATAACTGGCCTCGTCCTTGATTAAAAATTGAGGAAGCTGCATGGTCTTGATACACAATGCCCACCGTACTACTGTGTGCTTCGCCGAATTTTTCAGAAAAATCCACCTTGAGTTCAACATCATGCGGCATTTGTGAAATCAAAAAATGAAATCGAAAATTAAGGTTTGAATGACTCAGCGTTTCTGGATTGTTAAGTGCCATGCCCTCTTGTCGCTGAGACACATTAAAGAAAGGGTCTTCGAGGAAAAACACCTCAAACCTCAACGGTTCTCCGTCGGCAAGAACCTGCATCTGTTCACTAAGATACTGCTCTACTTGAGGCTCGATAGCTTGAATTTCATTCAATGAAAAAGCCAAATCATCATTCGGATCGAGCTCAAACCCCCGCGCAAGATCATCTAAATTAAAAGAAACAAACCCTTCGATTCTCTGTTCTTGTAAGGTCAATTGAATTTGACTGCTATCAACAGTATGTGCAGACCCCCAGCTTGTGCTTAAACAAAAAAGCACTCCGCTTAGAGTCATAATTTTTAGAAATTTCATCAAAGCTCCATCAATTCCACTTCAACTTTGTGAACTTTATTGTTACGCATATACACAACCTCAACGCGTTCACCTGCAGTCCGGTTATCAAAAGCATCTAATAGATCTTCATTTTGCTCAATTTTTTTACCTGCTACTTCCAAAATAAGATCCCCTATCACCAATTCTCCAAACAAACCTCGCCGTGTAGGCTGTAACCCTGCATGCGCAGCTCCACTTCCTCGAAAAACATCACGAATCAGAGCGCCTTTCAATCTGAGTTGGTACCGTGTCGTGTCTGGCACCAGTGAAATCCCTAAGCCAAACCGTTTCACTTTTCCGTGTTGTATCAGTTGGGGCACCACTCGATTCACCGTATCGACAGGGATAGCAAAACCAATCCCCGCATAAGCACCTGATGGGCTAAAAATAGCCGTCGAAACACCTATCAACTTACCTTCTGAATTCAATAAGGGACCACCTGAATTCCCCGGATTAATTGCAGCATCGGTTTGCACCATGTCATCAATCTTACGGCCTGAAATGGAGGCAATAGATCGCCCTAAGGCACTCACCACTCCTGTGGATAAGGAATGGTCCAACCCGAAAGGATTCCCGATAGCAAGAACCGTTTGCCCTACTTGAAGGTCTTGTGAACTGCCTCTTGGGATTTCCTTAAGCACCCCAGGAGGTGCGTTAATTTTCAATACCGCCAAATCGTGATCTGGAGAGGCCCCAATCACTTTTGCTTCGTAGGGTTCTTGATCGGGCAAAACCACTTCAATTTTGCTAGCCTGATAGATGACATGAAAGTTCGTCACAATATGGCCTTGATCGTCCCAAACAAAACCAGACCCCGCTCCCTGAGGAATTTCGTACACATTTGTGCCAAACCAATCCCACTGCAAAGTAGCGTTTTTAATGAAGGCTACTGAGGGAGTCGTATTCTTGAACACATCGATCACATTCTGTTCATTTTTTGAAAACCCTGCCTCCGCAGAAAAAACGACTCCACACAACACCATGGCAACAAAAACTGATCCTTTAAATTGATTCATGATTCACCTCAACTGCTGATCTTTTGATACACGCGTTTAGCCTTCACACTCACACATTCACGCTCAGGCAAAACCAAGGCTGTTAACTCTCTACCGTACACACAGCCACTGTCCAATCCAATCACATTGTCACGCATCACCACTCCTTGCTGTGCCCAATGCCCATGCACAATCAGCTTCGAAGCGGTGTAGGATTCATACCAAGGCTTACCGTTTGCGAGCTGACGTACAGATACAAGAGTTTCTCTCTTTTGTTCTTGCAAAGATTTTTGGGGATCAATTCCCGCATGCACAACCAGACAGGTTTCCAATTCTAAATAATACGGCCAAGAGGCTATGAACTGCAAATACCGATCAATGTCGTCGCCTAACTCTTTAACAACAGCCTGATGATCCCCTCGGTTTAATGTATGCAAACTATTACGCTTCCAATGCTCAAGTAAATAGAGTTCGTGATTACCCATGAGGCAGGTCAAATTTGGCAAACTCATAGCGCGGTCTAAAACTTTTTTGGTGGAAGGGCCTTTGGCAACGAGATCGCCAACAGCGATCAGTTGATCTTGATCGGTAACGTTCAATTTATCCATGAGTAAGTCCCATTCTTCATAACACCCATGGATATCGCCAAAAATAATTATGCGTGATTGCATTGCTACCTTTTTAAAGAGGTAATATTTGTTCTAGAAATAAACGACATGCCTTTTAATAAAATGTGCCGCCCGCTGTTTTTAAATATCTTAACATAATTCAACGGTATCGCTGTAAGTGCTTCATGCTAAGATTTTTATGTTCTTTCTTGTCGTTCAAGGTGAATTTGGTTACGATGTTGGCATGTCTGTTCTCATAAAACACATCGACATGAAGGAAGTTTCTTCATTACGGGGAAGGTTTATCTATTTTGCCATACTCTGCCTCCTCTTTTTACCTACGCAAGTGTATGCCCAATCAGATGTCGTTGAAGATCGTGATATTAGAAGAACAGAAAAGCAAATTGAGATTCAAGAAGCCATCCGTAATGCAGCTAAACAAGCCGCACTCATAAAGTCTCTCGAAAATAAAGAAACCGTCACTTACCAAGACGTGCTCAAAGATCCGGACAATATCCTGCTCAATTTTCGCTATGCCCAGGCTCAAGTCAATCGAGGGGATATGGTCGGGGCATCCGCCACACTAGAGCGCATTCTTATGGTCAATCCTGATTTAGTCCCTATCCGACTGTTCATGGCTAATGTGCTTTTTCAATTGGATAATCTCGAGGAAGCTAAACGAGAGTTCGAAATCTTAAAAGAAGCCGATCTAAAAAAAGAACAAGCCATGCAAGTCGACTTGTACTTGACCCAAATTAAGCGCCGCCAGAGTCCACTCACGCTCACAGCTAGCACAGCTATCGGTTGGGGCTTTGACACCAACCGTAATGCTGCACCGCAGTCCAAAAAACGCATGGTTTTTGGCACACCGATAGGCCTTACCGGTACCTCAAAACGCCGCCGAGATACCAATACACTCGTCTCCAATAGCTTCGGTTTTGAAAAGAAACTCGCTACGCAGGCAGGACATTCTGTCTTTGGTGGACTCAGTTACTTTTTGGGAGAACAAACGGTAGCCGATGACCTAGATCTTCAATCCTTTGGCGGCAATATTGGCATGAATCTACAAACGCCACTTGGCACCTTGATTCCCTCTCTAAGCGTCAGCCAACTCTATCTTTCGCGCGAAACGTTCATGAATTCTTTGGGTGCAAAACTGGGGTGGAACAAACAAATCGGAGACAAACTCACCGCAACCATCAGTGGGGGATGGACCCGTGAAGACTTTAGGCCCATTAAAGAGAATGCTGCTGCTGCTGACCGTAAGGGCGGACGGACCTCTGGAAGCATTGGCGCTTCTTATGTTTTGGCCCCCAACATGCAATTAGGGGTCAACGTCGATATGAATAACAAGAGCATCGATGATGACTCCAAGCAATACAATGCCTACGAAGGTTATGGCCTAACGGGCAGTCATACGTGGCTTGTGGGTGAAGGTCAGTTCTTCCTCAGTTCTGCAAGTTATACAGTGAATGGTTATGACAAACCCGATCGAGCCATCAGCTCAAGAAAACGTCAAGATAGACAATACAGCGCCCGCTTCACTTATGGGGCCCCATTAAAGTTGTGGGCTGGCTGGTTACTGCCTGAGTTCCTGACTAAGGATGTCACCATGACAGCCACTTTTGAGCAATCCCGCACCCATTCCAACATCACCAACTACACATATAAGAACAGCAAGATCTCCACCATGCTCAGTAGACGAATTGAATTCTAAAAGATTAAGTCATATTGAGTTCTGTTAAGCTCCCTTCTGTTGACGTTTTCCCCTCACAAAAGAGATACTTTCTTTATAGTTCTTTCTGAAAAAGCCACACCTGGAGTGATCCAGGGTCGGAAAACCACAGGTCTTCGGTATTCGCCAATACTGAAGATGGCTGAGTCGCCAGGAGAAAAACATGAAAGTCTCACAACTCGTCAGAAGTAAAGCTCTCAATACCAGCGTCACGCTGGGCATGATTTTCAGTCTCGCTCCACAAGCCGTTTTCGCACAGACCTCCTTAAACACCGCTGTTCAACCCATGAATTCAGAAGCTATCCAAATCGGCGTAGCTGCAGCTGTCAGTGGAGATGTGCGCATTGACACCCAGGACTCCGTAGGCCAAGTCCTCGAAAGTGGCCGACCTATCCATATTGGCGATACCGTAAAAACAGATGCCAAAGGGCGTCTTCAAATCCTTCTATTAGATGAGACAGTATTCACGATTGGTCCTGAGAGCGCCATCGTGATCGACGAGTTCATTTATGATCCTGCCACAGCCGATGGCAAGATTAGCGCCCAAGTGATTCAGGGCGCTTTTCGTTTTGTTACGGGTAAGATTGGTCACAAAGAACCTAAGAATATGCAGGTTAATTTGCCTACCGGAACCATTGGTGTTCGCGGAACCATGGTCACCGGACGTGTGGCTGGTCGCAGTTCAATGGTAGCACTACTGGGCCCAGGGCCCAATAATCGTGTTGGCGCACGTGTAGGCCGCATTCAAGTCAGCAACAATGTCGGTCAACAAGTCCATTCGGTGATGGTGACTCAACCAGGATTTGGCACCACAATTTCTGGGGATAATGAGCCACCAACGCCTCCGGCTATCATTCCAACCGAGATTTTACATCAGCTTGAGAATGACCTCGCACCATTGGAGAAACCTAAGGATAACGGCCCTAAAGGCCCCGCAGATCGTGGACCACGCGGTCAAGACAGTGATAAAAATAATCAGCCCGGCACGGCACCACGCGGCCCTGATGGAGAATTTATGGATGGCGAAGGTCCTGATGGAGGCTTCAAAGAAGGCCCTCCAACTCGCGAAGCTGTCATGAAAATGGAAGAAGACGGTGAGATAAGCCCAGATCAAGCAGACGAAATGCTCAGCGATATGGATGCTTACGAGAATGGGGATCCAGAAACACGCGCCGCACTCGATGAAAAATACGGTGGCGGAGAAGGACGAGAGGGTGGTCAACGCGGGCCTAATGCAAAAAACGGACCTGCCGGTTATGCGAGCAATGGCGGTGGATACGAAGGCGGTTATCGTAGCGAAGGCGCCACAGCCGGCATGGCTTTAGCTCCACGCTCAGGGGGTCCGAATGACCCAATGGGAGGCCCTGGTGATGGCATGGGTGCTCCTCCTGGAGGATTTGACCCAGGCAAACTCGCTGGAGAACTGAAAGGCATGTTGGAAGCCGGTGAAATCGATCAAGAGGATTTCAATATGCTCATGGGCAGCCTAGACACACTGACCGAACAAGGACCCGAAGCTTTTGGTCCTGACGGGTTTGGCCCGGATGGCTTTGATGGGGACTTTGATCCTGATTTCTTCGATCCAGGCGATGTTTACGATGCCACAACGGACTCGGCTCAAACTGCCGCAGATAGCGCTAATCAAATCATGACTGGCTTAGCTAAAAAAGACGATCTTATTAACAGTATCGAAACTGGAGTTTTCTATTTCACCAGGACAGACTATAACGCATTCGTTCAAGATGAGATGGATGGAAGCGATTTATACCAATACTATGGTGATATGGAAATTGATTTACAGATTGATTTCGGTAGCAGAAAATTTGGTGGTGGAGGATCCTACCTAAGGATGGAGAGCACTTCCGGTGGCGGCGATATCGACAAAACCATTGCAATCCCTAATACCGGATTTGCATCTGGAAATGGTTTTGAAGCTATCTATGACTTCACAGGACCTAAAGTAGAGGCCACACTCGAATTTGAAAATGAAGGTGGGGTTGCGGGCAACGTCTTGAACGTAGAAGCTACTTATGAATACGATGATGGCGACGGAACGGATGCCGGTTATGGCTCTATGGACCACATTCACCGATACTAACAAATAATATTCTAAAATGGAAAAGCTATTCAAACGACCGTTTGGATAGCTTTTCTTTTATGAGATTTGCTTCATCCCACCGCCACCAGCGTTGCAAAAAGCGCTGGTAGTCTTTTAAAATTTTCTCAAGCCAAACCTCACTGTATTGACCCGCCTCCCATTGTCGTAGCGCTTGGCGATAAAGCTCCTCAGCGGCATAGGTTTTCTTTTGTTTCTCATACACTTGAATAAGCCGATGCATCGCAAAATGAGGGTGTGTGGTCAAAGGCGCTTGGTTTTCGATCTGGTCCAACAAACTCATGGCACTGATAAAAGCTTGTTCAGCACGGGCATAGTCCTTAACCAAAAAGGCCGATTCTCCTTTATTCATTTCTATCTCGGCATACTTTAATTTGTTCACCGTATCCCAATACAAAGAAGAGTCGGCAAAAGGATCTGGCTTGACCACCCCATCGCCACTGGCTTCAGCAAATAACTGGCGAGACTCTTTATCACGTCCCGTATGCTGATAAATGCTAGCAATAGTGGCCAAACGTTCTGCAAGTACCTTGGGATGCTCTTTTAAAACTTTACGGTAGATACGCTCGGCGCGCTCAGCTAACTCGGTGGCCCGACGCTGTTGATCGACATTAAACGCACACACCTTAGACAACGCCACCAAAGCATCCGCACTCAACCAAGAGAAAACCCCGAATTCATTCTCTGCGTACGCTAATAAGGCTTCAGCTTTTATGACAAGTTCATTCCCTACATGATGGCTGCCTATAAAGGGATAAATATCACTGGCTAAGGCCCTTTGGAAATCGAAAACTTCAGGCGAAACCATATGATCATTGAGGTACACATAGGGGTCTTGAGCCCAGCTAGATGCAGAAGGAAGAATAATCAACAAGGCCAAGCTCAAATAAATGAACTGGCCTTGTTTAGGCTGTGTCTTACAAATACGGTTCGAAGATGTTTTTGATTTCACTCAATGTACCTTCTTCTAACGAATAACTCAATGAGCGAGAAAATAAATCTAAAATCAACAATGAAGCAGGACTGCCTTCTTCTCCACCTACCGAAGCTAGCCTTTCATGGAAAGATTGATTTACAGTACGCACTTCCTCGTGCATTTCTAAGAAGTGCTTGAAATCCCAATCGCCTTCTCCTGTTTTCTTTTGCACAAAAAATTGCGCAAGAAGATACATAGAAAGCATACGGAAATTGGTTTCATCCATTGTGGCAAAAGGAAGATGCGTTAAAGCTAAAGGCCGAAACTTTGCCATCACCGGACAGCCACTGGTAACCATAAGCAAACCCACCAATGATCCTAAAGCTTCTTGTAGGTTCGTTTTTTTACTATAAGTTCGATTAGCCGTTTCAACCGTCACATCTACCAACTTACGTGCGATTGACTGATCAAATTGATCCATCACAGGCAACAAACCCATTGCTGCTGGGCAATTCGGTGAATCTTCTGGCTTCAATGGACAATTGGCACACTGTGAATGCGTTAATTTTGCCCAATCAGGAGCGTTGGCTGACGCAGCATCATGCTCAAGAGCTAAAGTATCCTTAGCTAAGTTCACTTCAACACTGCGCGTTGGCTCTCCTTCAGTAGAAAAGGTGTACTTATAAGTAATACTTTCGCCTTGTCCCATCACTTACTCCTTAGCTTCAAGTGGTTTCATTATAGCCTAATTAATCTTCTTTGTTCCAAAGCACCTTATTTAATACCGCTATACTTTCATTGCTGTGCCTCAATCGCTGACATAAAAGCCTAGCAATCCCTAAAATCAACTCATAGCCAAATTTAGGATACTCTTCGCATAGCTCTTTCCAGCTAGATGCTGGCCATACTTTGACTTTCACATCGCTTTCAGCCGATACAGTGGCCGAGCGCAATTGATCGTCAATCAGAACCATCTCACCGATAATTTCTCCTTCGCCCAGATACACAACCTCTGAACCTTGGTCACCATCGGCATTCTTTTGACGCACACACACTTTTCCTTCTAAGATCATGTAAATCTCATCACCCACTGAACCCTGCTCAAATAAAACACTATCCTTCGTAAAAAGCCGTTCTTTTCCTGAGGCATCCAATGCCTTAAGGATATTCTCGGCAAAGTTTTTGAAGAGTGTGTTTTCACGTATGTAATCAAACGACGTCTTCATTACTGCCTCTCTATTTACTTGTCGCCACATAGACACCATCCCACTCCTTAGCGGGAGGCGTTTCTTTAAAAGCACCGATTCGTTCTCGGTACAACCCATACAAACCCTTTAATGCATACTGTTTCGATTTTTGTTCGCATAATTCAAGCAATTCTAAAGATTTTTCCCACTGACGATTCCGATAAGCTTCAATAAAAGATTTGTGCACCTCGTCAAATCGTTGGAATTGTGAGAGTTCTTTTATTTCTGGCGCCCCCAATAAAGTGTATATACGCACAGGTTTTGTCTTTCCTTTAACGCGAATGATATCGAGTTCTAAACAAGCAAATGAGTTAGC
>JAJDCC010000183.1 GCA_029261015.1 Candidatus Omnitrophota bacterium
CGGCATAAATCGTAGAAACATTCACAATGGGGGGATCGACATCGGGTAATTCACGTACAGGAAGACGGGTCAGGCCGATAATACCGAACAGCACCAAGCCTAAACTCAACATACTGGCCAACACAGGCCTTTTAATACAGATCTCAGGAAGGAACATAGGTTTAGGCGCCTGTCAGCGCACGCTCCTCAAGCCGAACAGCTACCGGGGCACCAGGGCCAATCTTCTGAATCCCTTCAATAATCACCGTTTCATTAGGTTGAATACCCGAGACAATTTCAACAAAACCAGCCTGCCGAATCCCCAGCTTAACTGGACGTATCTCCGCAGTATTTTCAGCGCTCACAACATAGGCCATGGCATTTTCTTGCTTCCACATCAAAGCGCTTTCTGGAATCAACACAGCTTTTTCTTTAACGGTCACAATCAAATTCAAATTGGCAAACATGCCCCGTCGTAAACGGCCATCCTCATTAGCTACCCGCGCCTTCACCAACACTGTCCTTGAAGTGGTTTCTAGTTGAGGATCAATGAAATACACTTCACCCGAGAAGACTTCTTTGGGATAAGCCGCCAAGGTTAAGTTGATTGTCTGGCCGATTTCAATTTGACGCAAAAACCGCTCGGGCACTCGAAATTCTGCTTTCATAGGGTTTTGGCTGATTAAGGAAGTCAAAGCCATTCCCCGTTGCACATACTGCCCCGGACTCACTAACCGCTCACCAATGGTCCCATCAAAAGGCGCCGTAATCGTGGCATCTTCCAAATTTTCTTGAGCCACATCAACGCGTGCGCGTGCCCCTGCTTCCTCGGCAACTACGCGTTCCACTTCCTGTGTGGCAATGGCACCACCTGAACCCAATGTCTGGTAGCGTTTCAATGTTGTTTGAGCCAGATCTAGATCTGCTTGCGCGCGGTCCAGCTCTGCCTTCAATTTTTTCTGATCCAGCACGACCAATGTGTCGCCTGCCTTAACGCGTTGCCCTTCTTCAAAGGGAATGGATTCAATAAAACCATCCACATTACTACTCACCTGAACTGATTCATTGGCGGCAAGCGTACCGACTAAGGCAAGGGTTTCTGCAACTGAAGTCATTTGTGCTGTGAACCCGACTACGGGCGTAGGCGGCCTTTGCCCTCCACCCGGAGCCCCCTGAGGGGGTTGCGAGCTGCAGGCTAAACCAAGCCCAGCCATCATCACGACACAACTTAAAGAAATAAACCGTTTTCGAGAGAATTTAAAAGTCATTTGCCTATCATTTTCTTGCTGTCAGTCCACCACAATGAGGAGGTATTATATCACGTAATAATTAAGGCCTTTAAAGCAATTTCAGCTCACCCGTTAACTCATCCAATTCATCTGCTGCAGCAGGGCCAAGCCCCACACAAGTAATCGTGCCTGCAGCTACAACCGTTTTGCCCGCATCAGCAATCAAACTTGCTGCAATATCACGCCGTTTGGCCATATCCTCTAATCGATGCAATTCATCAGGTTCACGGGTCTTCAACACGACCTTGGGCATTCCTACGCTCAACCATTTTCGCTGTATTTCAGGTTTAGCACGTAAAAAAGCCGCCACCGCCGCATGTGCGACCTGAGCGGCTAACTTGCCCTTTGGCAGCTCCAAAGCTTGATTGACGACTATGACCTGCTTGATTGTCTCACGTTTTTTGGCCTCGCGCTTCATGGGCGCTTGCTTTTGCTTGCGAAAAAACATCCTAAAATCCCTATCCCGTTTCCTGTGACGTTAAGCTCTTATCATACAACCAAAACCATACTTAATCGTCTACTTTATAAATTAGTAAACATAGGGTAAGCTAAGCCCCGGTATAGATCCATCAACCGTATCACCATTTGGAGGTAAGACATGCAACACCTCATTAAGTCGTCATTACTGTCAGCTTTACTGATCGCAGCCTTCGGCACTACTGCTGTCCTAGCAGGCGAAGGTTACAGCATTGAGAAAAAAGTAGAGAAATTGACCAAAAAACTTGAACTCAATGAAGAGCAATCCTCACAACTCACCACCATCCTTGAAGCCAAAAAAGCCTCCATGGATGCGCTTTATGAAGAAACGAATAGCAAAATCAATGCGCTACTCACGCCTGAGCAGCAAACAAAATATGCCAAGATGAAAGATAAATCTAAAAAAGGCAAAATTTCCTGCGAAAAATGTGCGGCCAATATCAAAGAAGGCAAAGGCATGTGTGATGTTTGCATTGCCAAAAAAGCTGGGGACTGCCCAGAATGCGCCAAAAGTTTAAAAGAAGGTAAAGGCATGTGCGATATGTGTCGTGCCAAGAAAAAAGAAAAAGGCGATGACGATTGTTCCATGTGTTCTTTTGAGCCTACTGAGAAGAAAGCCAAAGACGATCACGCCGGACACAATCACTAAGCATCACTTCGTCAGATAAACTAAAAGCCGGGAGTATTTGCTCCCGGCTTTTTTATCGCTCACTCGCTACGCATCATCGCTGTTTGTGAGAATCGATTTCATGATCTGATCCAAATTATCTGATGCATCATTCGCTGCAATCTCAAAAATATCGTCCATCTCATCCAACTCTGCGGTCGTTTCAAATAATTGCATCAATCCTTCTACAGTAGCCGCATCCCCTAAATGGGCAGCGACATGCCTTTCTGTATCACTCGAACTCAAGGCAATATCAGAATCGGCTGCACTCCCATTACCCAACCAAACAACTACAGGGAGGTCATCTTGAGTATCTTGCTGATTGGATGCAACATGGGGAAAAGCAGGCTCACTTTGGGCTGCCAAAAGAGCCTCATCAATCGCCTGTTGAATCCCCTCTTGAATCAACGCCATTGCCTCAGATCCCTGGCTGATCCCTCCTGTATACACCACAGTCCAATCCGTTTCGCCCACTACACGTCCAATTTCTCCATAAAGCACCGCCAAGTTTTGACCGAATTCCAAGAAAACTTGCTGAGCAATACCCGCTAAGGCTTCATCAGACCCGCTTAGCCATTCAGAAACTATTCTAGGCTCCAGAGCCTCTTGATCGATGGTCTCAAGAACTCCCTGTGCATCTGCCAATTCTGTTGCTTTACGCACAACAAATTCGGCGTTTGCAAAACCTTCTAAATCAGCAAACATATGAAACCCTGCATGAAAGGGCGTTGCTTTTTCATTCCATAAGAATTTCAAATGAGCTTCCATGGTGCCTTTGAGGAATTCAAAAAACTGCATCACGGCCAAACCCAACCCAGTGCCTAAGGTATTAAAAATCACGCGCTTGTTTTGTAAGCCTAACTCAGCTGCCTGATAAGCCGCAGCCACATTAGCATCATTTTGAAAACGCACAGCATACTCTGCACTTTCAGCCAAAGCTTGAAAGTCCTGCTCTAATGACTTTTTACTGCCCGGATACGCATTTTCAATATTGGTGATGAAAACAATATCTCCATCCGGTGTCACTGGCCCCGGGATCGTGACGACCACGTGATCAGCAAATGTTTCTGCATCTACACGGTACGCTTCCCGCAGAGCATCCACCTGCTGTTTCAAGAATGCCCCAATCGGCATGTTCATGTCATCCAGTGGGAATGCCTGCTCATACACTACTTGACCTCGCTCTAACACGACCAGCTTGATATTTGTGCCTCCAATATCCACACCCACTGCAGTGCCTTCATCAACACTCAATCCTGCCAGGTTCAGCGCAATATAAGCAGACCCAATCGCACCTGCAAATGCCGGAGCCTCACCCACTTGCACCTCAATGTTCAGATCCTTAAGGGTGATATCACTTTCTGTAACAGGTTTTGCCGACAAGGCACCCAGTTGATAACGGACCGGTTGCCCGAAGTTAGCAAACTGATCTGTCTTTCCATAACTCTCTGCGACCGTTTTCTCAACAGCGGCTAATAGATTTTGGGAGGTGTCATCCAAAAACTGAAGCCCCTCTGGCCCCTGAATACTCAATCCCACACGCTTAGCCCCTTGAATCAAACCGCGTGCATGCACCCGATAAGCCAAATAGTCGGTAAGATTGTCATATTCCTCAGCCAAAATAGTCATAGGAAGCGTCACGACTTCTTGCACAATCTTTCCATCCCCTTGTTCAATCGTTAAGGCAAAGGAAATGGGATTGCCTAAATCTAACGCTTCAGCCTGCAAGGCCGCAAAATATGTGTGCTTATCCTGAACCGTTCTTCCCGATGTGATGTTGAGAGGCGCATCCTCTGTCATCTCAGCCCACTGATAACTGTAACCATTCAAGACAACCACAACTTTCCCGTTTTCCTGCACCATCGACCGTTCTTGCTGTCCGGCTTGCGTCAACAACTCAAATCGATACCCCACGGGCAACCCTAAATCCTCAAGATTTAGCTCAACCACAGCAGGATCACCGCCAATGTTGTGCCATTTTAAATAGCGTTCTGTTTTACCTGTTTCAGGATTTTCCCACTCTTGCACAAAAGCAAGCACAGCAGGATTGCCTGTTGGAATCAAACGCATCGCTCCGCGCGTCAACCCTGGATGATTGTGACGAATGCGCTGTAATTGCGCCATGGCATGCATCGGAGAATCCGCATTGAGCATACCCGCTAAAACTCTTTGCGGATTCAAAGCTTCCCGCTTGAGCTGACGCCGGTCCTGAGTGTTCAACCAACCTGCCGCTTGTTCGGGTGTAATGCCCTGCTGTTCATACATGCGGCGATAGTAATCGGTATCGACATCATCCGCACTCGGCATGTGATAGTACATCTGAATAGGACCATCATTTGCAGCAATCACCGCCATCAATACAGCCAATGTTTGATAGGCTTTATTCAACTGATCCGCAGTCGCTTCAGACAAAAGAGCATTGGGACCATTGGCGATAGCAAAAGCCAAACCAAAAGCGGTGTCCACCAGGTTGTTGCTCGTCGCACTTTCCTGTGTTGAAAACTCTCCAATCAAACCACCCTGCCCATCGCTAATCTGCACCGTGCGTCCCAGTTGGCGAGTCATAAAAGGTCCAATGAGCGCATCATTAGGCATAAAGAACTGATCATGCCCACTGAGTAAGGCAGCTAGAACCACATCGGGACTTTCGTTGAATGCACGTGAAAAATGCTCCAACAATTGCATGGGTACTTGCTGATTCCCACGCTGAATCGCATTCACCGCAGTCACCTGAGACCACAATGCAGTCATCACTCTGAAGTTATACCCTAAAGACGCCTCACTCAAATTGACATAGGCTTCGACAACCGTATTGCCATCCACCACTTCATGCCAAGCAAATATCTGTGCAGCCTCTTCTTCAGGCATCCCATTTTCCACTAACTTAATTTGGACCCCTTCAAGGAACCGCTGCACAAATTGAAAAGTCAGGTCATGATTGTCTGCTGTCACAAATTCTTCTTCTACTAAATGCTTAATCGCATCCAAACGAAATCCGGCTGCATTCTTCTCAATCCAAAACACAGCAATATCAATAAATTCGTTGAGTACTGCTTCATTCAATTGGGTAGGATCGATAGCATCCAGAAGATTCAGATCGGGTTGATACCTGAAGAATCGTTTCCAGTACAAGACATTGAGCGGATTGTAGGCCCCCACATCTATTTGCGCAATCAACTCAGCCATAACCTCGGTCTCTGCTGCCTCTGTGTAAACCTTGTCCGTTGAAAAAGCGAGTTCAGCTTCATCTCCTGAGGTGTCAAAATCGCCGACCGTAAACCCACCCCATTCTGTGTCCACGAGGTTTTGCATATGCGCATCCACTTGAGCACGCACGGCTTCATCTTGTTCAATAGTGCCTAGCCAATCACCTCGCACTGATAAACGCCCACGGATTTCATGCTCCAAATGCAACTTGATGGCATTTTGGGCTGCTATCAGTTCTTGGTTATATTTAGGTCGACTCTGAGCCTCTTTATCCAAAACCAAATAACGATACCAAATATTTAAATACGACCAGCGCAGTTGGTGCATGGACCAATTGCTCCACTCTGCAAATGAAAAGAAAGTCGCTGTGTTGTAACGTGTCGCCTGCCATGCCGCTGTCAGTTCAGGAACTAACGCTAAGTCTAGATCCGTTGCCTCCACAAAAAGCTCAGCAAAACCCTGATGTTGAGCCCCCATGACGACTCGCCCATCCTCTAAAGTGGCTAACCCTCGATCGACAAGCATGTTAATGATGCGTTGTTGATCCTTTTCATGTACCGCACTTACGAGCGCTTCGGCAGAAGGCCATACTTGAGTGCGCCTAGACTCAATGTATTTCCCGATCAGTGTGCGGACTGTTTCTGGTTCTAGTCTTAACTGTGCAACCAGTTCCGCAAAACCGCGCTGATTATCTTTTGGCGCAAACCAAACGAGATGTGTTTTGGGGAGGAATTCATTTTTCTTCAAAATACCTGCCGCTTCTAAAGCGCTTAAATGTTCTGTGAAAAGGGCCTGTGCTGCGTAATCAATTTGGGCCAGACCAAAACCTGCCTGTAACTTATAAGGATGATCATTCCAAATGTAGTAGTCTCGGTACTGACTGAACTCTGGATGCAACGGATTGGCACTCGCCAAATACCATTCATGACGCCACGACGTGTGGTTCAAAATCAAATCCACAACAATCCCTATGTTGTTCTCACCCAGCACATTAAACACATGCTCTAAATACGTTGCTTGGTCTTCTGGATTTGTTGCATCCAATGCTTGTATAAAAGGATCTGGCAGGCTTTTAGCTTGTTCTGCTTCTATCAATCCTTGTGCCTGATCTAATACTTGTTGATTGAATCTACGATAATCACTTTTGGCATACCCTCCATCATCATGTGGCGCAGGTGGGGTTTCCATGAAAGGATTAAACCAAATCGTCGTAAACCCAGATTGACGCATGTATTGAATAGCACCGATCAAACCAAAATCGCGCACTAAGTTGAGAAAGTGCTGTAAATAAATGTTCATCACATTCATGTCTTGGTAAGTTGAAATTTGCGCATCAGGTCTATTTACGGGTGGCAATTGAGCATCCATAAACGCATTGGCAACAGCCACCAATTCTTCAGAAATCACCGGAATCACTTCTGCCTCAGCCATCCATTTCAAAATTTCGATAGCCTGACCATAGCCTTGTTGCTCCTCTTGAGCTATGACAATCAAACTATTCACAATCTCTTGAATTTGATTTGCAACCTCAGCCTTTAAACTTTGAGCATGCTCTGTACTTATGACATCTAAACCTGAAATGGCTAAATCACCAAAAAGATGAACCACGAAATCCTGAGTGAACTCTTTATCGCTAAAATGATTCACCAAAGCCTGTAGCCAGGGAGCAAGGATATACTCATAAGCATTGTCCGAATTTCGGCTGCGCTGCGCTAATCCTAACTCAGTCAAACCCAGCATCTCACGTTGAAAGGTAGAGCTGGATGTTCCATCCGTACGATTCAAATCAGCAGGCAACTGGTAGGCATCCGCAGTGGGCTCTCCGTTTTCATGGAATGAATTCACTAAACCGTTAATGGTTACAGGCTCACCTGATCGATGCAGCAAAATACGCAAGCCATTCGTCAATGTCCCCTGAGGCGCGTTTTCATCTACAGGTGGAATCCAACGATCCCCTACACTGTCTCCTCGAACGACTTCATTAGCAAAAGGCTGAATCCATGTGGCATCAAATGCGGCCCCAAAACGCTGATTCGCCGCTGCAATCAATTGATTTCTACGAGCCAAACTCACACCAGATGGATCATGCCAAACAAATTGAATCCCTGCTGTACGGGCCACCGCTTCAACGCTCAGCAAATCCTCTCCCGTTCGTCCTTCATTCATTTGAACCGTCAGTGGAACCAAGTACCCCCAGTAATAAACAGCAAAAATGTGCGGATTTTGCTCAAGCACATCCGGAGTCACCACATAGGTGCGATTTTGCTGAGTCAGTGCGGTTGATGTAAGGGTTTGTTCTGATAATAGAGATTGGCCCAACGCTCTTTCGATGAGGGTTAATTGCATCCACTGCTGTTGGCTGATATCCAGTTGTGCCAATGCGGGGTTTTGTGCAAGAGAGTGATGCGTGCCTGGTGCTCGTAGCGCATTGGCAGCTGCTATTGGCATAGCCGATGAAAAACTGATGACCATAGCTAAAACTAGCTTTACACTTTGCCACTTCGATGAAACTAAACTTCGCATCATAACTCCCTACCTTGTTTTGAACGAAACATGCTGACATAACTTTCATGATCTTTAAGTTGGCCACCTAGCGGACTGATCACGGTGACTTTGACACCTTGCTCCTCGAATAACTTTTCTAAAACCTCTGTGTGAAAACCGCCTACAATCATGGCAGAAATATCTGTATCTACTGTTTGCATTTGTGCCAATGTATTCTCAACCAAAGCGGTATTGCGCTGATTGGCTAACTGATAAAATTGAATAGCACGCTCAACAACATCCCTGATATCTCTAGAATCTAAAGCGTGATCCTTAGCCAATGTCACA
>JAJDCC010000184.1 GCA_029261015.1 Candidatus Omnitrophota bacterium
GCATCATCATTAAGACTTTGACCTATAAGCCGCGTATGGGAAATCCTTCGCCGCGGTTGATAGAGACGCCCTCTGGCATGATGAATGCGGTGGGTTTGCAAAACATAGGGTATGAGGCTTTTATTCGCGAAAAACTTCCTCTGTTGAAAGCGTATGAGGTTCCGATCATTGTCAGTTTGCAGGCTCAAAGCAATGAAGAGTTGAAACAGATGGTTCCTGCAATTGAGCGAGAATCTCAAGTTGCGGGGATAGAGCTCAACCTATCCTGCCCTAATGTCAAACATGCTGCTGGGCATGCGGACAGGGGAAAGCCGGTTCCTGTGACACTCATTTCACAAGATGCAGCAGCCACGGCAGAGTTGATTCACACCGCAAGAGCGCTCACTCACAAGCCTTTATGGGCAAAGTTGAGTCCTGAATCAGAAAACTTGATCCCTATTGCTCAAGCAGCAGAAAAAGCAGGTGCTGATGCAGTGTCGCTGGTGAACACTTTTGTTGGAATGAGTATTGATCCAGAGACTCATCGGTCACGTTTGGGCAGTTTAACCGGAGGGCTTAGTGGTCCGGCCATTCGGCCTTTAGCGGTGTATCGAGTGTGGTATACTGCGCAGCATATTTCGATTCCAATTATTGGCATGGGAGGGATAGCCAATGCCTCTGATGCAGTGGAATTTTTTCTAGCTGGAGCACAAGCGGTTGCCGTGGGGACGGCTCATTTTGCGGATCCCCGTCGAATCAAAAAAATTGTGCGTGGTCTTGACCAGTACTTAGATAAACGACAGTTACCTACCGTATCTTCTTTATATGGAGCTTTGCAGCAGTAGATGAAGCGGAAATTGTCTGCCCAAGAGCGGTTGATTGTTGCTCTTGATGCCACAGAAATAGAGGCTGCCTTAGCTTTGGCCCGCAAGCTTAAGGGAGTTGTTCAGACGCTTAAAGTGGGCAGTATCCTCTACACCGCCTATGGTCCTCGTGTGATTCAGCGCCTTCAAAAAATGGGATTTCAGATTATGTTGGATCTGAAATTCTATGACATTCCGTCTACAGTTGAGGGAAGTTGTGTTTCAGCGGCAAACTTAAATGTCTCGCTCTTGACGGTTCATGCTAGCGGGGGCACAATGATGCTTAAGGGGGCTGTGCGGGGGGCACGTCGACAAGCTAAGGTTCTTGGCTTGACTGCACCTAAAGTGCTTGCTGTGACTGTATTGACGAGCGAAGGCAGTCTTGACCCGGCAGCATTAAAACAACAAATTCTTAAGTTAGCTCATTGTGCACAAGATGCGGGTTGTGCTGGCATTGTCTGTTCTGCTCAAGAAGCAGAGATGGTGCGGCAAACGTTGGGAGATAAGTTCATCATTTTATGCCCAGGTATTCGTCCTGCATCCAGTCAAACGAATGATCAAAAAAGAACGGCTACGCCTGCTCAAGCCATTCAACAAGGAGCCGATTATCTTGTTATCGGACGACCGATCACGCAGGCAAAAGACCCTCGCGCAGCGGCTAAGACTATCTTAGAAGAAATGGAGACTATTGAGTAATGATGACTCGCGATGAAGTCCTGAAATGTTTTAGAAAATGCCATGCGTTGCAGAGAGGGCATTTTGAACTTTCTTCAGGTTTACATAGTGGGCATTACTTTCAATGTGCGCAGTTGTTGCAGTATCCACGAATTACCTCAAGAGTCTGTAAAGATCTCGCCGAATACTTTGCCAGTACCAAACCCACAGTTGTTGTCGGCCCCGCGACAGGTGGCATTGTTGTGGCTTACGAGGTGGCACGTAAATTAGGGTGTCGCGCTATTTATACAGAACGCATCGATTCTGAAATGCATTTAAGGCGTGGATTTAAAGTAACAAAAGAAGATCGCGTGTTGTTAGTAGAAGACGCTATATCAACGGGAGAGTCTGCCAGAAAAGTAGCTGCCCTTCTTGAATGTTTTGGTGCTAAAATTGTAGGCATTGGAACATTGGTAGATCGTTCGGGTGGAAAAGTTAAGTTTCCGAAAAAAAAGTTTAAGAGCTTGTTAACGATTGCCTTTGAAGCCTTTGCTCCAGATGATTGCCCGCTTTGCGGAGAAGAAATTCCGACTACTCGGCCTGGTCGGCCTAAGCACGAGCTACTTGATTGTGACTAAGGAAAAGTTCTCGGTATGCCATCAGCTGAAATCATGACGGATGCGGTTTATTATGGGTTGGGTTTTGTGACCTTGATGGCTGCTGTTTGGGTTGTTACTTTGCGAAGTCTTTTTAGAGCCGCTCTTTGTTTGGGGCTCGTGTTAGCCGGTGTTGCTGGCTTCTTCTTACTTCTGCACGCAGAATTTCTTGCCTTCATTCAAATCTTAGTTTATGTGGGAGCGATACTGACGCTTGTGGTTTTTGCCATCATGATGACCGAGCGCATGAGCGTAAGTGCCGAAATTATCAGCAGACGTCGCGTGGTTGTTGCAGGAATCGTTTCAGCTTCTTTATTTGCTTGTCTGTCTTTAGCGACACAAAAAGTGCTATGGCCGCACATTAGAGAGCAGGATGTTGTGTCTACTGCGGCTATTGGTCAGCAGTTTGTGACTGTTTTAGTGCTCCCCTTTGAAGTGATTTCTCTGGTTTTTGTTGCGGTGTTGGTTGGAGCCATTGCGATTGCGGCTAAACCAAAATCTTCTAAGCGGTCGGCATGAATTCGATTCAATTTTTACTGTTAATTTCAAGCGCCCTTTTTTCCTTAGGGGTTTTTGGTTTGCTGACGCGAAGGCATGCCATTGGTTTGCTGCTTTCGCTTGAGCTTATTCTTAATGCAGCCATTTTGAATTTTGTTGTTTTCGGTCGTTTATATGGGCATACACATGCTCATGCTTTTGCGCTTTTCATCATTGCACTTGCTGCCTGCGAAGCCGTAGTCGGTTTGGCCATTGTGATCAATCTGTATCGCCACCGCAAGACGGTGTTGACAGATCAAATGCAACTTTTGAAAGGATAGATGGTAGAAGTTTCTCACGCCATGACGACGCAAGCTTCGGTGATAGCGCATCCAGTGCTACCGTGGATTCCCCTGCTTCCCCTAATTTCTTTTCTGATTATCATTTTCTTTGGGCGTTTTTTTGCACGATGGGCCCCAGTAGTTTCGATTGGCGCTTTATTGGGCTCAGGTGCAGGAACAGCTGTTTTAGCGAATGCCGTTTTTGCCGATAAAATTCCGACCTTACGATGGGCGTGGCTGTCGACCTACGATCCTGTGTGGTCAATGGGTTTGCAGGTAGATGGGCTTTCTTGGCTGATGTTGGCGATTGTCAGCTCAATTGGGGTCTTGATTCAGGTTTACTCCATCAGTTATATGCATGGGGACCCTCGTTTTAGCCGTTTTTTTGCTTATGTGTCCTTGTTTTGTTCTGCGATGCTGGGCTTGGTGATGGCTGACCATTTCCTTTTGATGTTCATGTGTTGGGAGGTGGTAGGGGTTTGTTCGTATCTATTAATCAGCTTTTGGTTTGAAAAACCCGCTGCCGCAGCTGCAGGTCGCAAGGCTTTTGTGACGACCAAGGTGGGTGACTTGGGCTTGATGTTGGCCATTTTTATTCTGTATTGGGTTGCCGGTGATTTGCGCTTTGATCATTTAGCGATGATTCAACAGGAATTGGTTGCAGACAATCGGGGCATCTTTCTCACCTGGATCAGCGGTTTACTCTTCTTTGGTGCTGCAGGGAAGTCGGCACAGTTTCCTCTGCATGTGTGGTTGCCCGATGCTATGGAAGGCCCAACATCCGTTTCGGCTTTAATTCATGCCGCAACCATGGTGGCTGCTGGTGTGTATTTGGTGGCCAGAACTTTTGTGTTGTTCACTCCTGAAAGTTTGATGCTGGTGTTGGTTTTAGGCATGATCACGCATCTATTTGCAGGCATGATCGCGCTTACCATGACCGACATCAAAAGGGTGTTGGCTTATTCCACATTAAGCCAATTGGGATTTATGTTTGTGGCCTTAGGGATTGGAACGATGTCGACGGCTATGTTCCACCTGTTCACTCACGCCTATTTTAAAGCACTCCTGTTCTTA
>JAJDCC010000185.1 GCA_029261015.1 Candidatus Omnitrophota bacterium
AAAGTCAGACTTGAGTTTGCCCAAGCATAGCAATGTTTTTGTGGTGGGCGATCAGGCGCATTGCAAAAATAAAGAAGGACATCCTTTGCCGGGTATTGCGCCTGTGGCTATGCAGCAGGGGTTGTTTGTTGCTGAGCAAATTCTAGGAGATGTTGAGCAAAAACCCAGAGGCGAGTTTGTGTACCATGATAAAGGGCAGATGGCCACTATTGGCCGCAGCCATGCCATTGTGCAAATGGGGAATATTAAGTTTGCTGGATTTTGGGCTTGGCTTGTCTGGTTAGTGGTGCATGTGTATTACCTGACTGGGTTTAAAAATCGCATTCTTGTTGTGCTGCAGTGGGCATGGTCGTATATGACCTTTAGACGTGGTGCGCGGCTCATTGTTCAGAAGCAATGGCGCTTTTATGAAAAATAAGCGATGGAGTTAAAATGAGTAGTGTTGACGATCGGTTGAAGCCTTTTCGTTTCGGTATTCTCTTTTCATTGTTAACGGTAATGTTTGGTTTTGGGTTAGGGGCCTTTTTTGGCATTGCCGAGTCTGGAATCAAAACACACTTGCAGGGGACAGCAGAAGAGAGATTAGTGGTTGCCTATCAGAATGATGCTACGAAGATTGATCCAGTCATTCAGAAATCATGGTCTTACATTAAGCGATCTCATTTGCATGCTGGAGCGATTGGGACAGCGGCTTTGGCATCAACCCTACTTTTAGCGCACCTAGGTGTTGGTTTATTTCATCGATTTTCGGCGGCTGTTTTTGGTGTGGGTGGTTTATTGTATTCACTTTATTGGTTGTTAGCCGGGTTGCGCACACCCTATTTTGGCAGCACAACCTTGGCAAAAGAGTCTGTTGAATGGCTGGCTGTTCCAGGGGCAGGTTTAGTGCTGTTAGGGCTGGTAGGGACTATAGTTTGTGTGTTGCGGACTCTTTATTTTCCTCGTAAATCTGCATAGAATCACATAATCATGTTATAGGGAAATTGTTTGTGCGGGGGTGTTTTGTGCAACCGGTTGCATAAAATACAATAATCAGCTAGACTTGTTATAGATAAAGGCAACTTCGCGGTAACGCGAATGCGCAAAGCTTCGGTCCGCAATAGTGTCGGACGGCAGAGCTACCAAGTTAAATGGGTAGCTCTTTTTTTGAGCCAAAATGAAACCGGTTGCATTTTAGAAGAGTAGTGACAAAGGAAATAGGGGGAGACGATGAAAAATTTACTATGGGTGGGGGCCTTCTTGGTCACAATGTGTTTTTATACGAATGGAGTCGAGGCCAAGGTTTTATTGGATGACTTTGAAGACGGAGCTTTTTGGACTCCCGATTATAGTTTGGGCTATTGGGATTCAGACGGCAGCGCAGTTTACCAAAGATCCCATATGTATGCGGCACCTTTAGAGTCTAATGCTATGCTCCTTTCGGTCAATAAAAACGGCTTACCTTGGTCATTTTTTGCTGGGCATATTGCGATGAATAATCCGATTAAAGATTTCTCCCAGCACCAAGCCGTGCGGATGAAGACGAATGGAACTCCTGGCGATGCAGAGATACTGTTGAAGTTGCGTGATGGGTATTACAACGAAATTGATGTGGAGACAGCGAAAATTGGCAGCGTTTCTGGAAAACCTCAAAACTTACTGTTTGACTATGGTCGCTATACGAATGGTGCTATCAATTTGGCGGAAATTGATAACATTCTGCTCTTCGTAGATCCCGGATCAACTCAAAATCTCGGAAAACAATTTTATATCGATGATATTGAATTGGTGAAATACGACGTGCTTTCGCATTTCGACAATGGAATCAGTGGCGGTCAGTTGACTTGGGGGAGCCAGAGTGTTGGTATTAATTTTGACTATGACACGCCTAAAGGTGCCCGCGCCCGAACTTTTATTGTAAATGGACCGGCTGGTTTTGGGAGTAACTGGGCATCCGGTTATTTTTTCAATGGTATCAAAAATATGAAGCCTTATCGCTATCTTTCCTTTTGGGCTCGAGTGAAAACCCATGGTGCTGAGGCGACGCTGTATTTTAACCTCAAAGATATGAATGGTCGTCAATCGGCTTCGTCAGCTGTTCATGTGTTATCCAGCGAATGGCAGAGATTTGAAATTGATTTAGGCGATTTCTTTTTTGGAGGAGACGCCAATTTTGATATCAAGCGAGTGTCGAAGTTGGATTTCAATATCGTCTCCAATCATAACGGGGTGGTGGTCGTTTCCATGGACGACATACTGCTGGTCGAATAATGACTTTAATTTTATGGAGACTGGTAAACTTAATTGAGATATACCTTACCCAGGGCTGAGTAACTTTAATAAGGAAATAGTGATGAGCAAAGCCACCACAATCTATGATTTAAGCAGGCTTGCAGATGTTTCTGTGGCCACAGTTTCACGTGCTTTGAGTCCGGATACTCAACATAAAGTGGCTCCCGCCACTTTGGAAAAAATTCATAGAGTGGCCAAAGAGCATCACTACATGCCAAATTTGGCGGCTAAGAATTTGAACCGTGTGGCAACACGCACCATGGGAGTTGTGCTGCCACATCGAATAGGTGCGTTTAAAAGTGATTACTACATGCAGATTATGGCAGGTATTTCAGATGCACTTTATGAAGCCGATTATCAATTCAAATTAGTCATGTTGCGTGAAGATAAAAACAGTTGGGATCGCCATGATTTTCGGAGTGTGGATGGGGTGGACGGCCTTATAGTCACACACCGTCATGCACTCTTTTCCTCTGGGTCTGTTTTTGAGCGTATGGATATTCCTGTGGTAGTGATCAGTGACCCTGAACCGGGTTTAAAAGCACATGTGATTGCTGCAGATAACCAAATGGCAGGTGCAAAAGCAGCAGAGTATTTACTAGAAAATAAGCATCGTAAGATCCTTGTATTGACAGGACCTTCGATGTCTTATGATAGCCGCATGCGACTAAAAGGATTTCGTAAAGGCGTTTCTCGGTACAAAGATTCTATTCACGTGCAAACACGGCGCGCTGATTTTGCTCAACACCGGGCATCTGAAGTTGTCAGTGAACTGATTAATCAAGGTCGTGATTTTAGTGCGATCTTTTGTTGTAATGATGAAATGGCTTTGGGGGCTATAGAGGCACTGAATCAAGCTCGTGTGAAATGCCCTCAAGAAGTTTCAGTTCTCGGATGCGACGGAGATCCTCGTACGGCAATGACGACCCCTCCGCTTTCCACAATTCACATACCACTGTATGACATGGCAAAAGCGGCCGCGGAGTTACTAATGAATTTAAACAAAAATGAAATACAAAAACCTATTGAGCATATATACCCTGTCGAACTTATCAAACGCAGTTCAGTAGGTCCTAGAAAATAGACAACAAAAAAGCCCTGCCAAAGTATGACAGGGCTTTTTCTTAAGAGTCCGTTAAATGGCGTCTTTACCTGTATCGCCAGTTCGAATACGGATACATTCTTCCAATGGGGTGATGAAGATTTTTCCATCACCTATCTTTCCATCGCCATGACGCGCTGCTTGAATGATGGCATCGCAAGCGACTTTCACGAAATCATCATTACAGGCAATTTCCACGCGTACCTTAGGAATTAAAGACGGAGCAACAATTTCCCCGCGGTACAGCTCTTCTTCAGCTTGACGTCCATGTCCTGTGACACGGTTAATCGTGATGCGTGTGATTTTGGCCGCCAATAAAGCTTCGCGAACCATATCCACACGGTCGGGTTGAATGATGGCAGTAATCAGCTTCATAGGGACTCCTTAACTTAAGTTTAGTAGGCCGTAGCCATGTTCTGCATGTAAACTACGATCCATTCCGATCATTTCTGAATCTTTGTCTAACCTGAAGCCAAACAATTTTTCGGTGAGTGCAGCAAGTATCCAAGTAATGATGATGCAGTAAACAGCTGTGTATAGAATCGCTTGCAGCTGCACCCAGAATTGCTGCATAGTTGTCCATGACCCACCGGCTGCTACTGATGCTTCAAGCATCCAACTGTCTCGAATAAAGAAACAGAGCAATAAGGCTCCTGCAATGCCTGCCATGCCATGAATACCAAAAACATCCAAGGTGTCGTCATAACCTAATTTGTTTTTCATTGCGATGGCAAAGTAGCAAACAATTGAAGCTAGGCCGCCTAAAACAATGGCACCCATAGGCTTTACGACGCCTGCAGCGGGAGTGATGGCGACAAGTCCTGCCAAAATACCACTGACGATGCCTAGACTTGTGGCTTTTCCATGTCTAAATCCTTCAATGAGCATCCACATGAGAGCTCCAGAAGCGCCTGCTACTTGTGTGACGGTTAAGGCTTGTGCAGTGGCGAGTCCACTTGAAACAGAGCTGCCGGCATTAAACCCAAACCAACCCACCCATAACAATCCGGCACCGGTTAACGTCATGACCAGGTTGTTAGGGTGCATAGCCACTTTGGGGTAACCACGCCGAGCCCCTAAAAAGAACACTAAGACCATGGCACTGACACCCGCTGAAATATGCACAACGGTTCCACCTGCAAAATCAATAGCTCCGTTGGCGCCTAAGTTAAAAAGGAATCCATCTTCAGCCCACACCCAGTGACATAAAGGCATGTACACAAGAAGGCTCCATAGGGCGATAAAAATGCAGTATCCGCGAAAGCGCACGCGCTCTGCAATGGCTCCAGCAATTAGAGCTGGTGTGATGATGGCAAATTTTCCCTGGAACATGGCGAAGACATATTCTGGAATTCCGCCTTCCATAATGGATTCATCAATCCCGTTTAGGAAAAGATAGTCTGGGTTCCAGCCAATCCATCCGCCCAGAACATTGGGGCCAAAACTCATGGCATAGCCACAGACGACCCAAAGCACACCGATGATGGCCATGGCAGAAAAGCTGTGCATCATCGTACCGAGCACGTTTTTGGTACGCACCAATCCACCATAAAATAGAGCCAGTCCTGGAATCATTAAAAGGACTAATGCAGTAGATGTGAGCATCCATGCTGTTGTTCCGGTATCGACACCGGCCTCAGCAGCAAATGCTGTTTGGTGAGATAAAAGTGCAAGCATAAGGCCTGCGAGTCCAAGAAGTGGTCTCATCATTGACCCTC
>JAJDCC010000186.1 GCA_029261015.1 Candidatus Omnitrophota bacterium
TGCTGATTTAGTTGTCAACCACACTTCCGACCAACACCAATGGTTTTTAGAATCTCGCAGCTCTAAAGACTCTCCAAAAAGGGACTGGTAGGTTTGGAGTGATGACAACTCAAAATACGGTGATGCACGCATTATTTTCATTGATACAGAAAGGTCCAATTGGACATGGGATGAAGAAGCACAAGCTTATTATTGGCATCGCTTCTTTAGCCACCAACCGGACTTGAACTATGAAAACCCGGAAGTACAAACAGCCATCCTGGATGTGGTGTCTTATTGGTTAAATTTGGGACTCGATGGGTTTCGTGTGGATGCTGTTCCTTATCTTTTTGAAGAAGAAGGCACTAATTGTGAAAATCTTCCTAAAACACATACTTTTTTGAAGCGCTTGCGTGAGCATGTGGATAACAATTTTCCTGACCGCCTTTTGTTGGCTGAAGCAAATCAATGGCCAGATGAGGTTGTGGCTTATTTTGGTGAGGGAAAAGAATTTCATATGGCATATCACTTTCCGATCATGCCGCGTCTATTCATGTCTTTGCGCTTAGAAAGTCGTAAACCCATTGTGGATGTGCTCCAAAGCACTCCCGATATTCCCAATAATTGTCAGTGGGGGATGTTTCTGCGCAATCATGATGAAATGACGCTTGAAATGTGTTCCGATGAAGAACGTGACTATTTATATGACGCGTATGCACAAGACCCTCGCATGCGATGTAATGTAGGCATTCGCCGACGCCTGGCCCCCTTAATGGATAATGGGCGACGCCAAATTGAATTGTTGAATGCGTTGCTGTTCAGTTTACCTGGCAGTCCGTTTTTGTATTACGGGGATGAAATTGGCATGGGGGACAATATCTTCTTGGGAGATAGAGATGGTGTTCGCACGCCTATGCAATGGAGTTCAGATCGCAATGGGGGATTCTCGACAGCCGATTTTGCTCAAATGTATTTCCCTCCGAATATGGATCCGGTTTATGGGTTTCAAGCCGTCAATGTGGAGGCTCAAAAACGCATCAGCACTTCGCTTCTGAATTGGATCAGACGGTTTATCGCCATTCGCAAAGAACACTCCGTATTTGGGCGAGGGGCAATGGAGATTATTGAGTTGAGTAACCCCAGCATATTTGCTTTTACGCGTAGCTATGAAGGTAAAATCATTTTGTGTGTGAATAACCTCAGTCGTTATGCTCAACCCGCTGAACTGCATCTGCAAAAATTCAGTGGATACAGGCCAATGGAAATGGTGGGCAATGTGGCCTTTCCTAAAATTGGCGACTGGCCCTACTTATTAACTTTAGGACCCCATAGTTTTTTCTGGTTTGAGCTGAATCAAGAAAGTGACTGATGTTACGTAAACATTTAACTGCAGAATTAATCGAGGCCGGCTTATCTGAAGGCCTCATGCGCATGCTGAAACAGCAAAGATGGATGAATAAATCGCATTGTGAGCATGGAAAACTCCGCGTTATAGACACCATGCCAGTCAGTCACCAAGAAGACTATGTTGTTTTTTGTCTGATTTCATTGGGCCTAAACACTGAGAGGTATTCTCTCATTTTAAAGTTAACTCAAAAAAAGATTAGAGGCTCAAGCCCTGAGCTTATTGGTGCTTTGGATGTTCAAGGTAAGGAGTTCTACGTTTACGAAGGAGGTAGTGACCCTCAAATTGGCGCGCTCTTGTGTAAAACGCTGGCTTTTCAAGAATCCGTGGCAGGAAAGCATGGTCAGTTTCGGGCAGTGCCTTTAGGCATATCTCGTCTCCCTAAAAATTTGCAAACCTACCCTATGGATGTGGAACAAAGCAACACAGCATGGAACATTGATCAATCCCTTTTTTTAAAATGGTATCGGCGTCTCCCAGAAGGGAAAAACAATGAATTTGAAGTGCTCACACAACTCTTGAAAAGTAAATTCAAATCGGCTCCTCGCATGCGAGGTTATTGGGAATATACCAATCGCAAAGAAACCACGACTTTGGGAATCATCCAGGACTGGGTACCCGATGCTGCTGATGGATGGTTTTCTTTGCTGCAGGCTGTCAATATCAAAGCCTTTAAGGATGTGAAGCGCTGGATTTTGGGTTTGGCTAAAACGACTGCCGAGTTTCATCAATGTTTAGAAAATACGGATGATCCTGCATTTGTCCCTGAACCTTTGACCAAAAAAGACATGAGACAATCCATCCGTGCGCTTGAACATGAAGTCGCTGCATTAGCTGAAATGGATGCGATGGATGCTCATTGGATCGATGATTTGCGGCAAATGACACAAGCGCTGTCTTTGGATTCAGCATTCACTCTCGAACTGGGACAGAAACAACGCATCCATGGTGATTACCATCTAGGACAAGTGCTTTTCAGTTCAGAGGAGTGCTTTGTGGTCGATTTTGAAGGCGAGCCGCGTAGAGATTTATCGTTACGGGCAGAAAAACAAAGCCCTCTGAGAGATGTCGCAGGGATGTTGAGATCACTCAGCTATCTTAGATGGACCGCCAAAGATTGCGACAACCTTAATGCATGGGAACAAGAAACAAAATCCCTTTTTGTGCAGGAATATCTCAAAGCCATGCAAGATTCTTATCTGCTGCCAAGGGATACAAAACAAGTGACACAGCTCATTGAATTCTTTGAATGCGAAAAGCTCGTCTATGAATTTCATTATGAAGCGAGCTTTAGGCCCGATTGGCTACGGGTACCTGTTCAAGGTTTAAACACACTGAAAAAGAAAGTTTTATGAGGTTATCATGAAATCAGCACTCCTCACGTACCTCGATGATAAAGCAAAAGCGTTGTCTCCTTTATTGATTGCCACACACAACCATGCAGATCCGGACGCTTTAGCCAGTGCCTGGGGTGTGGCATTTTTGGCTGAGCAGCGACACAAAATACGCTGTCGTATCGTCACTTCTGGAATCATAGGCCGCATGGAAAATCAATTGATGGTCAAATTACTCAAGATTCCTATCAAAGCGATTCGCTCTGACACTTGGGAGCGCTATAAACACGTCGCTTTAGTGGATACACAACCGCCTTTTCAAAATAACGAGTTTCCATCACGACGCAAAGCCAGTCTCATTGTGGATCATCATCCTTTAAATGTGAGGACTAAAGCCGATTGTCTGATCATCGATGAAAAGGTGGGGGCCACGACTACTTTAGTGGCAGAAGCGTTATTTGAAGCTAAGGTGAATATCCCCAACCGATTAGCAACGGCCATGGTGTATGGCATTGTCTCAGAGACTCAAAATTTAGGACGAGAATGTTATTCCAGAGACGTGGATGCTTACCGTCAATTGTTGGCAAAAGCCAATGTCAGAACCTTGTCAAAAATTCAACACCCGCCACGGCCTACAGCTTTTTTTAGCTCACTGGGTAAAGCCATCCACAGTGCCTTTATGGTGCGCCATGTGATTGGTGTGCATATAGGCAATGTGCCCAATCCGGATACCGTTGCCCATATGGCTGACTTATTCCTCTCTTATGAAAAGGCACAATGGGCCATTGTCACGGGGCGATTTGACGGACAGTTACGCATTTCTCTAAGAACATCAAAAACAAATGCGGATGCGGGACGATTACTTTGGCGGCTGTTGGGTGGAGGCGCAGCAGCAGGGGGACATCAAATGATTGCCGGAGGCGCCATAAAAGTAGGCACTCAGGCAACTGAGGAGATATGGGAAGCAGTAGAAGATGATCTGTTAGCTAAATTCCTGAAAAGCTTGGGAATTAAAGAGGATGTTGAGTTGAGCTATCCTTTTCAGGAGGTCGAATGACCGCACGTGCTGAGCAATCATTTATCAGTGATTTTGATTTACACCTTTTCAATGAAGGCAATCATTATCGTACCTATGAAAAGTTAGGGGCGCATCTTTGCGAACACAAAGGGATTTCTGGAACACACTTTGCCGTTTGGGCACCCAATGCGCATGCAGTCAGTGTTTTAGGGGATTTTAACGGGTGGGATCGCAATACACACCCCATGCAGCCTAATGGGAATTCCGGTATTTGGAGCCTATTTGTACCCGATATTCAACAGGGCACGCTCTATAAATTTGCTATCGAAACAACACACCGCAATTGGCTCGAAAAAATGGATCCTTATGCTTTTGCCGCTGAGGTACGCCCAAAAACCGCTTCCAAGGTATGGGAACTAGAAGGCTATACCTGGCAAGATGCTGAATGGATGAAAAATAGAGGTAAGCATCAAGGTTTAGATAAACCGATGTCTGTATACGAATGTCACATTGGCTCATGGATGAGACAAGAGGGGGCAGAAGAGGGATGGCTAAGCTATCACGAGCTGGCAGATAAATTGGGCGACTATGCCCAACGCATGGGCTTTACGCATGTGGAATTACTTCCAATCTGTGAACACCCATTAGATGCCTCTTGGGGGTATCAAACCGTGGGGTATTTTGCCCCCACAAGTCGATTTGGCTCCCCCCATGATTTCATGCAGTTTGTGGACATTCTGCACCAAAAAGGTGTGGGTGTTTTAATGGATTGGGTACCTTCCCATTTCCCAACCGATGCGCATGGTTTAGCAGAGTTTGATGGGACCTGTCTGTTTGAACATTCTGATCCGCGTAAAGGGCGCCATGATGAGTGGGGCACACTCGTGTTTAATTATTCGCGCAGTGAAGTCAGCAATTTCCTGATCAGCAACGCATTGTTTTGGTTGAAAAAGTATCATATCGATGGGTTTAGGGTGGATGCGGTCGCGTCTATGCTGTATCTGGATTATTCACGAAAAGAAGGGGAGTGGATTCCCAATTGTTTTGGGGGACGCGAAAATTTAGAGGCGGTCGATTTCATCAAAAAGTTCAACACAAAAGTGTATGAAGAACATCCGGATATCGTCACCATCGCAGAAGAATCGACATCATGGGCTAAAGTCTCTAGACCCACCTATGATGGGGGCTTGGGTTTTGGGATGAAATGGGACATGGGATGGATGCATGACACTCTAGAATATTTCACAAAAGAACCCATTCACCGCAAACATCACCAAAATGACCTGACTTTTCGAGGCCTCTATTCTTTTACAGAAAATTTTGTTTTAGCTTTATCTCATGATGAAGTGGTGCACGGCAAGCGGTCTATGTTAAGCAAAATGCCAGGAGACCCTTGGCAGCAATTTGCCAACTTGCGCCTGTTATACGGATATATGTTCACACAGCCTGGAAAAAAATTATTGTTCATGGGGTGTGAATTTGGTCAATGGCAAGAATGGGATCATGAAAGCAGTTTGGACTGGCATTTGTTAGATCAACCCGAACATGTGGGACTGCAACGGTGGGTCAGGGATCTTAATACCCTCTATCGAGCAGAACAGGGATTGCATCAAACCGATTTTGATGCCGCAGGATTTTCTTGGGTGGATTGTAATGACAGTGAACAAAGCATCCTCATTTTTAAGAGGCAAACGCCTAATGCCAATGAGCAATTGATTGTTGCCTGCAACTTTACCCCCGTAGTGAGAGAAAATTATCGCATTGGGGTTCCACGTGCAGGTACCTGGAATGAAATTCTAAACAGTGATGCCCAAATATACGGCGGGAGTGGGCAGGGGAACTTGGGTTCGCTTGAAGCTTGCCCTATTCGCTGGCATAATCAAGCGCACTCTTTGAATGTGAAATTGCCGCCTTTGGGTATCGTCGTATTTAAATCCACGATTGAGCATGCCAGCTAAGCCCCATAAAGTATTCTCAAGAAGGGAGAGTGGAATACTCTTACCCGTTTCTGCATTAGGGGGACGATTTGGCTGTGGCGATCTTGGCCCAGCGGCGTATCGGTTCATCGATTTTCTTGTCGACTCAGGCATGCATTGGTGGCAAGTGTTACCTAATGTGCCCTTAGGGTATGGCAACTCTCCGTATCAGGCGCCTTCTGCGTTTGCAGGAAATCCTTTGTATGTCAGCCTCGAACAATTGGTCGAGGTGGGCCTTTTAAAAAAAGGGGATCTACCCAGGACCCGATTTTCAGCATCCACAGTACAATACTCCAAAATCACGCCTATTCGAACGCGCGCATTAAAAAAAGCCTTTGCTATTTTTAAACAGCAAAAATCTCGATTCAAACACTCATGGGCTATTTTTCTTAAAAATCACAGCAGTTGGTTAGACCCTTTTGCCTTGTTCATGACGTACAAGGAGCAAAGGGACAATAAGTCATGGATCCACTGGAAGGGTGCTGCTAAAACATTTTCTTTGCAAGCGATTCACCATTTGTCTGCAGCAGAAGTTGAGCTGTTTGAATTTCACCGGTTTGTGCAATGGTGTTACTGGATGCAATGGCAAGAACTTAAAGGCTATGCCACAAAAAAACATGTGCGCATTCTAGGAGATCTCCCAATCTATGTTGCATTAGACAGTGCAGATGTTTGGGCCAATCCCAAATTATTCTATTTACAAACCAACGGAAAACCGTCTGCTGTGGCTGGAGTACCTCCAGATGATTTCAGTGCTACAGGCCAGTTATGGGGAAACCCGCTTTATCGCTGGGGAGTCCTCAAAAAAACAGATTATGCCTGGTGGGTGCATCGCATAGACCATTCCTTAAAACAATTTGACGCTGTTCGATTAGATCACTTTATTGGCTTTCAACGCTATTGGAAAGTTCCAGGCCGTGCCAAAACAGCAAAAAATGGAAAGTACCTGAAGGGGCCTGGTTTGGATTTTTTTAAGAAAGTGTCACAAACTTTGGGCAGGCTGCCTGTGGTGGCAGAAGACTTAGGACGTGTGACTCCTGAAGTGCATGCCTTAAGAGATCAGTTGGGATATCCAGGGATGCGAGTGGTTCAGTTTGCTTTCGGGGCTGACCCTGAAGAATCGCTACATGCGCCGCATAACATTCCAGAGAATGCAGTCGCTTATACCGGCACACATGATAACAATACTACCGTTGGCTGGTATCGCAGTATGACCAAACAAAAAATCTGGAAATACTTAGGGGAGAAGCCTAAAGACATTCATTGGGCGCTGATTCAAGAAGTCTTAGCCTCTTCAGCCAATACCGCTATCATTCCTATGCAGGACATTTTAGGTTTGGGAGCTTCTGCACGGTTTAATTATCCAGGTAAACCTTCCGGAAATTGGCGATGGCGCAGCAATCCACGGCAATTGACAGCAGCGCTTGCAAACCAAATTCAGCAGTTGAATAAAAAATATGGGCGGTATCATGATTGCTGAAATTGCAGATATTTTAATTATGACCCTATTCATTTACTCATTGCTCGTGTGGTTTAAAAAAACTCGAGCAGCTTTTGTGCTGACAGGAATTTTAATTATCGGGGCCATTTACCTTTTGGCTAATCATTACCATTTGTCTTTAACAACGGCTGTATTAAAGAGCTTTTTCACGATTTTCTTAGTCGCCATTGTTGTCATTTTTCAAGAAGAGTTGCGGCATTTTTTTGAGCAAATTGCTGTCTGGGGTTTGAATCGGAATCGAAGGCATAGCAAGCGAGTGCATACGACGCGTAAGGAAGTCGAAATATTGGTGCGTAGCGTAACAGAATTCTCTAAGCTACGTATAGGGGCGTTGATTGTTCTTCAGGGAAAAGACCCTATCATGCGTCATTTAAGTGGGGGGCATGTTTTGAATGGGGAACTGAGTGTGCCTTTATTAGAAAGTTTATTCGATCCGCATTCTGATGGACATGATGGCGGAGTCGTTGTTGAACGAGGGCGTGTGGTGCTGTTTGCCTGCCACTTACCCTTGTCTAAGAATTTTCAGAAACTCATCAAAGGGGGCACCCGTCACGCAGCAGCCTTAGGGTTGGCTGAACGCTCGGATGCTTTAAGTCTGGTTGTCTCAGAAGAACGTGGAGATATCTCTATAGCCCGGCATGGTGAGCTGACAACATTCAATGATGTCGGACGTTTAACCCAAACCTTAGAGCGCTTTTATCGAGAAACAGCTCCCACCAATGAAGTGCCAGCATGGCAGGATTTTTTTAAACGGAACTATCAGGAAAAGGTCTTATCGCTACTGATTGCTTGCACACTCTGGTTCGTTCTTGTGCATGAGGCAAGTTGGATGCGGAAATCTTTTGAATTACCGATACAAAATTTCACCATTCCTAGTGATTTAAAAATAGGGACTATACTACCGGATACGGTTGAGGTAACCTTAGGTGGGGCCAGAAGAGCATTCTATTTGGTAAACAGTGATAGCATTCAGCTAAATCGGCCCATCCATTTAACCCAACAAGGTAGACAGACTGTGACTCTGCACCTGGATGATTTTTCAGTGCCTCAAGGGGTAAGTGTAGAAAGTATAGAACCAAACATCCTGATCATCGATTTAGTGCAAACACCGAGTGAATAAGTATGGCCAATCAGTCTCCGTATTTACAATTAGTTCGCACCTTATTTGAACGAGATCCGGGCGCAGCCGCCAATACCCTTGAATCTATGGAAGAGGCTGAAGCTGTAATGATTCTGGAGGAAATTCCAGCGGCGTTGACCGCAGAGGCATTTTCTCACTTACATGCCATCCATGCAGCATTGATCATTCGTGAGATTTCACTAGATGTTGCAAAAGAAATATTTGAACGCCTGGATACCAAGCATGCTTTTGCCATCCTAACCAATTTATCTACTGAAAAAAGAAAAGAAATTCTCGATCAGCTCACACAAGAACTCAAAACAAAGCTTCAGGAATTACTCGCCTATCCAGAAGACAGTGCAGGGCGCATTATGACTTCAGAGTTTGTGGCATTTCACAAAGACACCCGTGTTAAAGATGCTGTTGCGCGTATACGTTCTTTAGCTCGTAAAAATGCCCCCATCAATTACAACTATGTTGTCGATGATGGATCTCAGCTTATGGGTGTTTTAAATATGCGTGATTTGCTGCTCAATCATGAAGATGTCCGATTACAAGATTTGATGCGTACAGATATTTTTGCTGTGGACGCTTTTATGGATCGTGAAGAAGTGGCTAATGAACTGGCTGAAAGACGCTATTTGGCTGTGCCTGTTGTTGACAGTGAACGGCGTCTCTTAGGTGTTGTCAAATCAGAGCAAATCATTGAGCACGTTCAGGAAGAAGCGACCGAAGACATTTTAAGGATGGCCGGTGCGGGTGTGGATGAAAGGCCTTTTTCGCCTTTGCACTTCTCGATTCGCATGCGTTTGCCTTGGTTATATTTCAATCTGTTGACTGCTTTTGCAGCAGCCTCAGTGGTTGCCTTATTTGAATCGCTCATTGCTCGCATCACTATTTTGGCCGTATTTTTGCCTGTCGTAGCAGGACAGGGCGGTAATGCTGGAGCACAGACTTTGGCTGTCGTCATTCGTGGTTTAGTTATGCGTGAGTTGCCACCTGAACGAGCATGGTTCATGATTCGCAAGGAAGCTCTTTTAGGGATTTTTAATGGGGTACTTGTTGGTGGTATGACCGCTATCGTTGTCTGGCTATGGAATGGCAACCCTTATTTAGGTCTGGTGATAGGGTTAGCTATGGTCGTAACCTTATTGGCCGCCGGAGTTACTGGTGCAGCCATTCCGATCACCATGAAACTGATTGGTTTAGACCCCGCACAATCTTCGAGTATTTTGATCACCACGGTTACGGATGTGGTGGGATTCTTCTCTTTCCTTGGGTTTGCTCTTTTGTTTCAAGAACACCTTCTTTAAAAAAGAACACATACAATGCCTGATTCGAAATTCGTACACTTACATGTGCATTCCAGTTATTCTCTGCAGGATTCTGCGTGTAGCATCAAAGCCTTAGTCCATAAGGCAGCTGAGCAAAATTTCAAAGCTTTAGCCCTCACTGATCACGCCAATCTCTTTGGAGCCATCGATTTCTTCACGAAATGCAAAGACCAAGACATTAAGCCAATTTTAGGTTGTGAACTGTATGTGGTGATGAATGGCACGATAGCGAATCCGCCTCCACCGCAACAAGAACGCATTGGCGAGTTATTATTACTGGCTAAAAATAATGAGGGTTATGGCAATTTGAGGCAGTTAGTCACTGCCGGTTATTTGGACGGGCTAGAGGACAAACCACGCATCGATAAAACCATCCTCAATAAGTTTTCCAGCGGATTGATTGTCTTGACCGGTGGCATGAACGGAATGCTCAGTGTCTACTTAAAGCAAGACCAAGCCGATTTAGCTCGCGAGGAATTGCGTCAATTGATTGATATTTATGGAAAAGAAGCCATTTATATTGAAATTCAAAATCATGCTGACGAAGAAGAAGCTAAAGTCCAAACATTGCTC
>JAJDCC010000187.1 GCA_029261015.1 Candidatus Omnitrophota bacterium
GCAAAGACTTCTTCAGATGAGGGCTCAAAAATATACTCTTCGCCTTGCACTTGCTCATCCACATCGATATCTACGGATGCAGGTAGCCATTGTTGAATCGCAGGTTTTGACGTCGCCGCTGAAATCATCTTAGAAGATAAAATCGAAATTGATGCCACTTCGCCCTTTAAAAACCGATCCATCAGTTCGCGCCCCAAAGGCTCAATGACAGAAACATCCGGTTTTCCTGCCCAATCCAAATACGATTTTGCGGGTGTGTACCCTCTTTTGGTGAAATGACGATACGCACGCTTACCAATAAAAATCAATTCATCAGGTGCAGGGCCTTCACGACGTAAAACGCTTTCGGTCAAGCTGATCAAGTTTGCGTTATAAGCACCACACAAACCTGCATCTGAGGTGATGACAATCAGGACTGACTTGCCTTCACGCTTTTCACACAAAGGGTGATCTACCGAATCAGAAGCTAACAATACGCGCTCAATCAAACCGTCCAAGAAACCCAGCACGCCTTTGCCTTTTGCCAACTGCACTTGCGCCCGTTTGAATTTAGACGCAGACACCAGCTGCATAGCACGCGTGATTTGCTGGGTGCTTTTAACACTCTTGATACGATGGCGTATAACCCGCAGTGATGCCATTAAGCGGCTCGTTGCTCCTTAAATGCCTTGCACGCTTCGCGCAATTTATCCATATGAGACTCTTCTAAAACCTTCTTCTCGCCAATGTCGTGAATCAAGTCTGGATATTTTTCATCCAAAAACACATGCAGTTCTTTTTCAAATTGCTTCACATCATCCTTAGGCACATCATCCATAAACCCATCACCGGCCAAGAAAATGACCGCAACTTGATGCTCAACAGCCATCGGTTGATACTGACCTTGCTTCAAAATTTCAACCATGCGTTCACCACGCGTCAATTGATCTTGTGTGGCTTTATCCAAATCAGAACCAAACTGCGTAAAGGCAGCCAGCTCACGATACTGTGCCAGATCCAACCGCAAACGTCCGGCCACTTTCTTCATGGCTTTCGTTTGAGCCGCACCACCGACACGAGACACCGATAAACCGACATTCACAGCAGGCCGAATACCTGCAAAGAAAAGATCGCCTTCCAAATAAATCTGACCATCTGTAATCGAAATCACATTGGTGGGAATATAAGCGGACACATCCCCTGCTTGTGTTTCAATCACAGGAATCGCCGTTAAACTACCGCCACCGAGTTTGTCATTCAATTTAGCGGCGCGCTCAAGCAAACGGGAGTGCAAGTAGAACACATCTCCAGGATAAGCTTCACGGCCTGGCGGACGGCGCAACAACAAAGACAACTCACGATAAGCCACAGCATGCTTGGACAGATCGTCATACAAACACAAAGCGTGCTTGCCTGAATACATAAATTCTTCACCAATCGCGCAGCCTGCATACGGCGCAATGTACTGCAATGGAGCCGGGTCTTCGGCCGAAGCCACAACCACGGTGGTGTATTCCATAGCACCATGCTTTTCCAGTGTTTCGACTACCGAAACGATACTGGATAATTTCTGTCCCACGGCAACATAGATACAATAAAGGTCTTTGCCTTTTTGATTCAAAATCGTATCGACGAGTAACGCGGTTTTACCACTCTGGCGATCCCCTAAAACCAATTCCCGCTGACCACGGCCAATCGGGATCATGCCATCAATCGCCTTAATCCCTGTTTGTACAGGTTCACTCACGGACTGACGGTCAATCACACCCGGTGCGCGCGTTTCAATCGGACGGTAGGTATCGGTGACAATAGGGCCTTTGCCATCTAAAGGTCGACCAAGGGCATCCACAACACGGCCTAAAAGAGCAGGACCTGCAGGAACCGATGCAATGCGGTTCATGCGCTTTACCGTGTCACCTTCTTTAATTTCACGATCAGAACCTAAAATCACAGCACCTACGTGGTGCTCTTCTAGGTTAAAGACCATACCGACGACTTCACCCGGGAACTCCAAGAGCTCTCCGGCCATCGCATCATCTAATCCATAGATGCGCGCGATACCATCACCCACCTGCATAACGCGACCGGTGGAATCAAATTGAGCTTGATTCTGATACCGCTCTAATTCTTCCTTAAGAGCAAGTGAAACTTCTTCTGGACGTAGACGACTCATTGTTTTTCCCGATTTAAACTTCGCGCTTAACCTACGCGTACCGTTAGTAATTGTTGATGCAACAAAGCCAACTGTCGCTTTACCGATGCATCAATGACCCGATAATCTAGTTGCACTTGGACGCCGCCGATCAGGCTTTCGTCCACTTCCGTTTTTAAGGTGACCGTTTTTTGTTCCCGTTTTTCCAAAATGGATTTCAGCTTTTTTAAAGCGCCATCCGACAAAGGTCTAACAGAGCGCACCGTAACGGCTAAGTTGCCGCGGTCTTCATCCATGAGTGATTGAAAAGCTTCTGCTAAATCACTCACGATTTCAGCACGACCTAAACCTAGCATCATGTTTAAACCCGCTCGCAACACCTTATGCATATTGCCATCCAAAGCGGTTAATAACACATCCGCCTTTTGCTCAGCCGACAATCCTGGGTCTCCTAATAGAGACCCCAAATTCGGCTGGTTTTTTATGGTGTCGCTTAATGTGTGCAGCTGTTTGAATACAGGCTCAACGGCATCTGCCGTTTTGGCTGCATCAAATAGCGTGCCAGCATAGCGAGCTGCTACGGGATTTTGCGCCATCAAAACGTCCTTATCACCTAGGTATT
>JAJDCC010000188.1 GCA_029261015.1 Candidatus Omnitrophota bacterium
GCACATCGAATCGTGTGAAATGAAAACCAAACAAATCAATTTGCATCAGCAATCGTGCCACCTTACGCTCTGCAGATACTTCAGCCTGATGCGATTTGAGACTGGTATACATCAACTCTACATCTTTACGCAGTTCTTTAATGTGGCTGTAGCCTTCGCTGGTTTCTAAAACCGACTGGCGCAGCATTTGCGTCAGACGATGTCGAATGATTTCGCATTTTTGACGATAAGGTTGCTGGGCATACCGCGTTTCTAAAATCTCTCTAAGCGCTGGCAAGGCCCGTAAATCAAGCGATAGCGATCGGTTAAGCGCAGCAGTCACTTTGATCAACTGATCCGAATGCGTCAGCTCTACTTGCAACTGCCTCACCGCTTGTATATAGCGTTCGATCACTTCCCGTTTAGAGCGCAACAGCGCCCAACGCAGGGTTTTGTGCGTCACATTAGGATTACCGTCACGATCACCACCAATCCAACTGCCAAAACGTATGGCACTGACAAGCGGCAACTCTTTGCCATACACTTTTTTGACTTCGGCTCGAAATGCCAATGCCAAATCTGGCAAAGCATCAAACAACACAGTGGATAGATAATGTAAAGCCATGCCCACTTCATCTTGAACAGTAGGGCTGATTGTGCGCAACTCATTCGACTGCCATAAATTGGTGACTTGTTCTACCAAGGCTTCATGAATACGCTGTTCTTCTTTACGCGTTGGATTCATAATTTGGCGGCGAAGCAATAAATCCCAAATGATTTGATGCTTAGCCAACACTTCTGCTGGCAAAGATTGGGTAGGATGTGCTGTAAGCACCAACAATATCGACAGTTCCTGAAACTTGCTCGACAATTTATTGAATGAAACTTTAGCTTTGTGTAAGCGGTGCACTAAATCTTGAACAGAACCTGATTGTGGATGAAACCCCTCTTGCCTTTCGTAGTGACGTTTGCGACGCATTCGATGGTTGTCTTCAGCAATATTCACTAACTGAAAATAAATCGAATAAGACCGAATCACGGCCTCAACTTTATCATCTGGCAGCGTGTTCAACACCTGAGTCAATTCATCCAGCGCATCTAAATGGCCTTCACGGCGCGCACGTATGGCTAAAATGCGCACCTTCTCAACAAGCTGGAATACAGTTTCGCCTTCTTGGTGTTTAATGACCTCACCTAAAATGGCACCGAGGTACTTAACATCACGCCTGAGGGGTAAAAATTTTTCACGGTCTTTTAATTTCATTGAAGTGTTGTTCGAGGTTGCTCAGGGGCGTTGTTTTCTAAAAATTGCAGCACTGAAGAATAGTCAATATCGTTTTGACCCGCTGCAGCACACAGGGTGTAAAGCTTTTCGATAGCCTCGGTGACCGGCAAGGGCGTTTGCGTGTCTTCAGCTTGGTCTAGCATCAGCTTAAGGTCTTTATGCATGTGTTTGAGCGCAAAATGAGAAGCAAAATTACGTGCCAACATAGCTTGCCCCTTGCTGCGAAACCAAGGTGTTGCAAAAGCGGCATTGTCCATAACATCCAAAAAACGCTCTGAGTCGATACCTGAACGCTCTACCAAAAGTAGCGCTTCTGCAAATCCAGCAGTGATATGTGCCAACATCAAATTGGTCGCTAATTTTAAAGCCGAGCCCTTTCCATTCTCACCCGCATAAATCACTTTCTTACCCATCACATCCAAAATGGGCCGCACTCGTTCCACAGTATTAGGCAACCCGCCTGCCAAAATCACTAAGGTCCCTTCAGTGGCAGGGCCAACCGAGCCAGCCACGGGTGCATCCACAAATTCTGCTCCACCAGCTGCAAGTGTTCCTGCTAATTTACAGGATGTCTCAGGACTCACGGTGCTCATGTCTATCAAAACAGAACCCGGCTTAATCCCATCTGCTACACCATCAGGACCACACACCACCGCCTCAACGTCTTGAGGCGCTGATACCATCGTAATCACAATGTCTACCTCAGCTGCCACATGAGCCGGACTTTTACCAATCCTCACCTCTAATGCAGCAAACTCAACGGTCTTTTCAATAGAGCGATTCCAAACCGTTAGCGGATAGCCCGCTTTCAGTAAATTCATGGCCATCGGCTTACCCATAGCGCCTAGGCCTAAAAAGCCAATTCGAGGTTTAGAGGACATCGTATTTTCCGTTGTTTTGGGGGTATTATTTGAGATGCCAGAATAACGGTAGAGCCTAGACGTGTCAACGTCTGCTATAATGCGCGCATGGCCGGAACCACACGTTTTAAACGCACCCAGTTCGTTGTCGATCGCGCCTATCAGCTGCGATTCGTTCTGAGACTCATCAGCGTCGTCTTTGGCGTGGTCATCGTCAGTTTATTGGCTTGCTCCAGCATCATGTGGTTCAGCCTCACCCAGCGGAATGACAATGTCGATCTCTATGCATTTATCGAAATGGCATCTACGGTCACATTGGCCCTATCTATTGAAGTTATGGTTGCCCTGCCTGTAATCTATTACTTTGGCATTCGCCACACGCACCGTGTTGTGGGCCCTATCGAACGCATCAAACGCACACTGAAGGCCATCAGCGAAGGGGACTTCTCAGCACGCATTCATCCCCGCAAAGGAGATGTCTTAATGGATCTATGCAACAGCATCAATGTCATGGCCGAACAACTGGAACAGCGTGAGAAGAATAAGCAATAACCCCTTCTAAGGACTTCCCCGTATGCAATTATCGAATAAAGTGGTACTCATTACTGGCGGCGCCAAACGTCTTGGCAAGCACCTAGCCTTAGCTTTAGCCAAACGCGGCGCGCATGTGGTTTTCACTTATCGCACATCTAGTCGCGAAGCCCAAACCACCCTTAAGGCATTAAAAGCCACAGGCACCGAACCCTTGGCCATTAAAGTCGATCTCACCTCAGCAGCAGACATTAAAGCGCTCTTTAAGCAGATCAAAAAAAACTATGGCAAATTGGATGTGTTGATTAACTGCGCGGCTAACTTTAAACAAACACCCCTTAAAACACTCACCGCCAAGGATTGGGATTTTGCCCTGGACACCAATGCCAAGGCTCCGTTTTTATGTGCATTGGAAGCGGCTAAACTCATGCGCCGTGGTAGCAAAATCATTAACTTTGCGGATTGGGCCGGCAATCGACCCTATCCTGACTATCTGCCCTACTGTATTTCAAAAGCCGCTGTTTTGGCGCTGACACAAGGCTTAGCCAAAGAACTTGCACCGCGTATTCATGTGAATGCGATTGCCCCGGGCCCAGTGTTGCCGGGTGAACACATGTCAGCATCGGCCCAAAACAAATCTGCTGAGCAAGCGTTATTGAAACGTTGGGGCACACCTGAAGATGTGGTGAATGCCGCTTTATTTATCTTAGAAGGCACCGATTATATGACCGGATCCACACTGTATGTGGATGGTGGAAAATTGATCGCTTAAAAAGGAATTCGTTATGTACAAAGTTACGCGTTTGATTCACTTCTGTTATGGCCACCGTTTATTGAATTATTCTGGCAAGTGCCGCTATCTGCATGGACACAATGGTCAGGTTGAGATTGAACTCAGCACAGAGGGTTTGAATGAGTTGGGCATGGCACGTGATTTTGGCGACATTAAAGAGGTAGCGCAAAAATGGATTGATGACAATTTAGATCATGCCATGTTGCTGAATAAAGAAGACCCGCTATTGCCTACTCTTCGCGAGAGCGGCGATAAGCTGTTTGTGATGGACGGAAACCCCACGGCCGAGGCAATTGCTAAATGCATCTTTGATCACTGTGCGAAGAATAATTTACCGGTGACTGAGGTGCGGTTGTGGGAGACTCCTAATTCGGTTGCGAGTTATCGGCCTTGAGGTTGTTGTCTTGTTCCAATAACACACCTATCAAAGATAAACTTAATTTAAATATTGGTAAAAAACTAAAACATACAAATTACAACATCAAAGTATCTCTATTCTTGCAACCTTACAATCTCCCTCATAAAGCTCAAAACATTTTCCGCTAATAAGCCTCTCATGAGGAGCATCTTGCGCTAAGAATTTCGCTTTTCCTATTGACGGGTTTCCTTGCCTACACGGAGATTCCAAGAACTCCAAAACTACACTCCAAGCTTCTTTGTTCCAACTTTCATTATCCTCGTCAAACTTAGCCACAGAAATGTACTGTAGTGATTCAGGTAATTTATCTCTCTTGTTCTTTGACCAATTAACTACAACTTTAGCAACCATTGGCATAATCACTTAGCCTCTTTAATCACAGCATCTCTCAGTTGATCAATCTCGCCATACCTAGCGGGGCCAATCCATAAGGATCAACTAAATCCCACTCACATACGCATACAAACTCATCTGACCACCATCAAACCCCACCGGATCCTCAGAGATAAAACGCCCCACAGCAGAATCATAATACCGCGCGCGCATGAAGTACAACCCATTCGGCTCTTGTATCACCCCATACTGCCCCACATACGTAAAGGGTTGATAAATACTTCCGGTCTCATTCACAATCTCACCATACGGCGTGTATGCATACGCCTTCACCACTTCCTGACTCGCATCTGTCATCGCTACC
>JAJDCC010000189.1 GCA_029261015.1 Candidatus Omnitrophota bacterium
AGGAGGATTATGGTGTTTTGTCGAATCGGACATTAGATGAATTGCAGGCGGGAACGCGTGTGGAACCCGGTGTCGGTAAACAAGATCCGATGGATTTTGCTTTATGGAAAGCCTCTAAACCAGATGAACCAGCATGGGAAAGCCCTTGGGGATTAGGTCGACCGGGTTGGCATATAGAATGTTCTGCCATGAGTACGCATTATTTAGGCGAGACCTTTGATATTCATGGCGGAGGACTGGATCTGATTTTTCCTCATCATGAAAATGAAGTTGCTCAGGCCCATGGCGCTAATTTTGGTTTTGCCAAGCAATGGATTCATCATGGACTGGTGACAGTGAATGGTGAAAAAATGTCAAAGTCTTTAGGGAATTTTACGACAGTGGAAGACACGCTGAAGTCCTGCAAACAGAATGTAGATGCGGTGAAGATGTTTTTCTTAGGAACGCACTACCGTAACCCTTTGGACTATACCGAAGAGTTATTGAATGCAGCAGGTACGCGTGTGAATTCACTGATGCTGTTTATGGACAAAGCGCAGCGATGGAATGATGGGGCACGCATGGAGGCGACCATGCCTGAGGAAATAGTTCAGCTGAAAGCCGAATTTGATCAGGCGTTGCAACAAGACCTCAATACTCCTTTAGCTTTATCAGTGCTCGATAAGCTAGTCAATCTAGGTTATGAATGGGAAACGAGTTTGAGTGGCAAGCAAGGCAAGGTGCGACGAGCTCATGAGAGGCCCATTGTGCAGGGAAAAATTTTATTGGCAGCAGCAACGATTCAAGAGTTAGGTAAGGTTATAGGGTTGTTTCAAGATTACAAACCCTTTGAGCCATCGCCAGAACACCTTCAGTTATTAGAAGAGCGTGCACAAGCACGCCAGGCCAAAGATTTTGCTACTGCCGATCGAATTCGTGACGCCTTATCAGCAGAATCACTTACTGTAGAAGATACAGAACACGGGTCCATTTTATTACCGCTCAGATGAAGTTACCCAAAGCCTCATTCAAACGTCGCTCCAAAAAAGGCCTATTCATTACTCTGGAGGGACCTGAAGGAGCGGGGAAATCGTTGCAAACCAAACGCTTAGTGTCTCGTTTAAAGCGAGCCGGTTATGCTGTAGAACAGATTCGTGATCCTGGATCGACACAGGTTGGGCGAGCTTTACGTCGTGTTCTACTGCATGAGACAACGCCGCTGGCGCCATTGACTGAAGCTCTCTTGTTCATCTCAGGAAGAATGCGATTGGTAGAAGAGTGTGTCTTACCTGCGCTTGAGGCAGGTAAGATTGTTATTTGTGATCGTTATCACGACTCGATGGTTGCTTATCAGGCATTTGGTGGAAGTGTTCCCGCTGAGTGGTTGGATGCGTTTGGGAGATCAGCCATTGGTGATGTGATGCCTGATATTTCTTTCCTCCTTGATCTGCCTCCAGAAGTCGGTATGGCGCGATTGAATCGCACTAAAGACCGCATGGAGAATAAGGGGCTCAATTTTCACCGTAAAGTCAGACGGGGGTACCGCACACTGGCAAAACAGAACCCTAAACGGATTTGTGTGATTGATGCCAAACAAGATGTTGAAGAAGTCGCTGAACAGATCAACGCAAACGTAGATATTATTTTGAAGCGATCTGCTGATCACTTAAAGCGATAGCTTGATGCTGCGATTAATAAAGAAGCGCCTCAGTGAAGGTAGGGGAAGCCGCAAGCCCGAAGGGCTATGGCGGAGGGGTATCCCTGCTTGAGCTAGAAGTTTCAGAGCAAAGCAAGCGTGCGGGAAGTGATCAGCAGATCGTTGAAAAAAGGTATATAGGATTCAATCGATGCAGTGGAACGACATTCTTGACCAAAACTTAGCTATTCGCATTTTGCAAGCGCATCGTGCCCAAAATAAGCTGGGCCGTGCTTACTTATTTGTCGGTATTGACGGTATTGGCAAGCGCTCATTGGCCAATGTATTGGCAAGTGCTTTAAATTGTACTGAAGCTGATGGTCCGTGCGGTGTCTGCAAAAGTTGTCAACAGATAGAGCGTGATGCCCATCCTGATATTCATCGATTAGCACCAGAAGGGGCCTCGGAGCAGATTAAAATTCATGATGTGCGCCAGTTGCTGTCGAGAGTAGCTCTGCGTCCTTTTTATGGCAAGATGCATGTGGTGGTGATTGAGCGTGCAGATCGCTTTACTGAAGAAGCTGCAAACAGTTTACTCAAAGCATTAGAAGAGCCGTCCGAGAAAACGATGTTCTTGTTAACGGCTATCGAATTAAAAAGGTGTTTGCCGACTATTGTGTCCCGTTGTCAGGTGTTGCATTGTCGCTGCTTGCAGGAGTCTTCGCTGATTCAGATTTTGCAGCAGCAGGAAGCGTGTGTGCCTGAACAAGCTGCAGCTATTGCGCGTATGAGTGATGGGAGTGCAGCAAAAGCTTTAACGTTGGCAAAAGCCTGGAAAGATGTGCAGCAAATCAACAGTCATTGTCGACAGGATGCTCGTGCATGGTTAGAGCAACCCTTACCGGATTCACGTCAAACGGTGGCCCCTTGGTTGGAATCCATGACTCTTTGGTTAAGGGATGTGATTGTGACAGGCGTTGCGGGTGAGCTTCAAGTGAAGAATACAGAATATCAGGAAACGGTGATAGAACAGGCCAACCAATGGGATCGTCAGCGGTGTATTGAAGCCGCTTTTAAACTAATGGAACTGCGAGAATCTTTAGATCGTTATGCCAATGCCAAACTTGTGGCATCCTTGGCGCGAGAAGAATGGCTTTCGTTATTAAGTGCTGAAGCATAAGAGAAATAAATGGCTAAAAAAATCTACATTACGACACCCTTGTACTATGTCAATGCCTCTCCGCATATTGGACATTCTTATACCAATGTGGCCGCCGACTGTTTGGCACGTTATTATCGCCAAAAAGGGGAAGATGTTTTTTTTCTAACAGGTTCGGATGAACACGGGCAAAAAATTGCTCAAGCGGCTGATGCAGCAGGAAAAGAACCTCAAGCTTTTGTGGATGGTGTTGTAGAACACTTTGAAAGCTTGTGGAAGCTGCTTAATATTTCGCATGATGATTTTATTCGTACGACACAGCAACGACATGTGGATGTTGTCCAAGCAGCTTTAACGCGTCTTAAAGATGAAGGTAAGCTAACACGTGAAGCATACAATGGTTGGTATTGCACACCGGATGAAACCTTTTGGACACCCGAAGAGTTAGCAAAAAAGACAGAAGATATCGAGAATCCTGTTTGCCCTGATTGTCAGAGGCCTCTTGAAGCGGTGCAAGAAGAAGGCTGGTATTTGCACCTTAGGGAGTCTCAAGAATGGTTGGTGAATTTTCTCAAGAAAAACCCGCAGTGGGTGCGTCCAGAAAGTCGCTATAACGAAATATTCAGTTTGCTTAAAGATGACTTGCCTAAATATTTATGCATCACAAGACCCAAGGCTCGCGTGAAGTGGGGGATTCCGGTTCCCTTTGATCCGGAATATGTGACGTATGTGTGGTTTGATGCGCTGCTCAATTATTTAACGGCTACGGGTTATTTGGTGGATCAACAACTATTTGAAGAACGGTGGCCTGCCAAGATGCAAATCATCGGTAAAGATATCTTGCGCCACCATGCGTTGTATTGGCCTATCATGTTGCATGCATTAGGCATTCCCGATGATCAAATGCCCGAGTGTATTTTTGCTCATGGGTGGTGGAAAATTGGTGAGCAGAAAATGTCTAAGTCGTTGGGCAATATCGTTGATCCCAATGTGATTGTAACAGTATTTCTTAAAGAACAACCTTTTGCAGCAGACGTCTATCGTTATTTTCTGATGCGTGAAGTGAACTTTGGGCAGGACGGTAACTTTTCAGAAGAAGGCATTGAAACGCGTTTTGCGTCTGATCTAGCGAATGATTTGGGTAATTTAGTTAACCGCACATTATCGATGATCGATAAATACTGTGACAGTAAAATTCCAGCCGTTAGTGAAGCCACTTTAACTGATGCCGATAAAGCTTTGCAGCAGTCGGCTACATCTGTTGCAGGTCAGTTAGATGTCTTGATGCCACGCTTAGAATTTTCTAAAGCGCTTGAAGCGATTATGGACGTGGTTTCTCAAGCCAATCGCTATATTGAAGAACAGATGCCTTGGAAACTGTCTAAAGCGGGTGAAACAGAACGCCTACACTGTGTTTTGAGATCTTTAGCAGAGACATTGCGTACCACGGCCATTCTATTAACGCCATTCATGCCAAGCGTGACTCAGGAAATTTGGAGACAACTTGGGTTCGAAGGTTCCGTTCCTGAGCTCGATCAAGCGGCGCAATGGTTGAAGATTCCAGACAACCAGTCGTTTACTGATCACCCTGTTTTATTTCCACGACCTAAGTCATAGTGATGGCAGTCAAAACACTCTTTTCTTTTGGTGAAGCGGCTTTTACCGATAAGCTTGCCAAGCAAATGCAGGCGCGTTTGGGCCCTATGCGTACGGGGTGGCAATTGTCCTTAGGCATTGGCGATGACACGGCTGTGCTTAAAACGCCCAAAAAAGAATCCTTACTTTTTGCCAGTGACATGCTGGTGGAAGGAGTGCACTTTAGTAGCAAGCTGGATCCACAATGGATTGGTTGGAAAGCTTTGGCAAGTAATCTGAGCGATATCGCAGCTATGGGCGGTACACCGATTGCGTGTGTGGTTTCTCTTGGGGTCAAACGGTCGACACCGCTTAAAAAGGTGGAAGCAATTTATCGTGGATTAAAACGGTGTGCTCAAAAGTATCGCGTTGGCATTGTGGGTGGAGATACTGTGCGCAGTGAATGCCTCACCATTGATGTAGCGATTTTAGGCCAGGTAAAACATTCTCAAGTAACCCTGCGTAGTGGTGCGTGCGTGGGGGATCGGTTATTTGTGACAGGATCCTTAGGGCGCTCGTATCAACGCGGTACGCATGCGCGTTTTGAGCCTAGACTCGAGCAGTCTCAAAAATTAGTTCAGTTGGTTAAGGTTCATGCCATGATGGATTTATCTGATGGATTGGCTGATGGTTTGTGGCGTATTGCTAAAGCCAGTGGTGTGGGCCTAAGCATTGATCAGGATAGGGTACCTTTGGCGCGTGGTGCTAATTTTAAGCAAGCGTTGAGTGATGGCGAAGACTTTGAACTGTTATTTGCAGTGAGTGCACGTGATGCAGAAAAATTGCCCCATATGATTGCAAAGTGTCCGCTACGCGAAATTGGAGAAGTGGTGTCTTCGCGTACAGGTGTGAGTTGGGTTGATGCCAGAGGAAAGTCTCATAAATTAAAAGACACGGGGTTTCAGCATTTCTAACCATGAAAACAGTGACACTTATGACACACAGTGCTGAAAATACCGAAGCTCTAGGAGTCTATTTAGCTCGACGTTTAAAGGGTGGGGATGTGCTAGGTTTGACGGGTGATTTGGGTGCAGGCAAAACCACTTTAGTGCGCGGTTTGGCAAGCGGCTTAGGTTTGGACACAGCACAGGTTAAAAGCCCCACTTATGTGCTGATGCATGAATATCCAGGTGAAATACCGGTGATACACATGGATGCTTATCGATTAGAAGGGGCAGGTGAGGTGAATGCTCTGGATGTCGATTTGATGTTTCATCCCCACAAAGTCACGATTATAGAATGGGCTAAGAACTGTGAAGCGATTATGCCTCAGCAAACAGTGTGGATTCATTTGGACTATCAGGATGGTGATCAGCGAAATATTGTTTTTGAGGCACAGCATGCTCGTGCCCAAGATATAGTTCAATACATGGAGAGCTTTGAGAAATAATGCTCACGTTAGCGATTGAGACTGCAACCAAAAAACTGGGTGTCAGCCTGATGGATGGCTCGAAGTTGTTGGGGATGCATGAGTGTCTTTTCAGTGGTAACCCACATGGAGAATCGTTGGCTCCGTTTGTCGAGCAGCTATTGCTAGATGCACGCGTGAGTGCATCGGATTTAGACCTAGTAGTTGTGGATCAAGGTCCGGGTTCTTTTACAGGTTTGCGTATTGGGTTAGGATTTGCAAAGTCTTTGGCTTTCTCATTGAAAACTCCTGTAGTGGGTGTTTCTTCGCTGGATGTCTTGGCAGCAGCGGTGCCCGACTCAGATAAACTCATTTGTCCGGTGATTGATGCTAAGCGCGGCAATCTCTACACAGCAGTATATGTATGGGGAAAGTCGCCCTCTTCTCAAGAAGGCGATTTTAAAATGGGTGACTGTCCCCAAAAGCGAACAGAGTATCTTCTATGTCCGCCCAATGAACTATTAAGTCAGCTTGACCAAAAAGCTGTCTTCATAGGTGATGGGGCCGATATCTTTGCTGATCAGCTCAGTGCTGCCGGAACCGTGTTGACCGAAGATTTTTGGTGGCCCTCGAGTGTGACGCTGAATCGCTTAGGGCAGGCACAATTCAAAGCCCAGGGGGCTGCAGATCCCCAAACGCTATCCCCGATCTATCTCTATCCCATGGATTGCACTGTCCGTAAGTCTTGAAATGTGTGTTTTTGCCCCATTTTGTGTGTATTTCACCCTTCCATTTGTGATATAATCCAAAATTCCAATGACAGAGATGCTAACAGGTGCTCAAATAATAGTGCAATCCCTCCTAAAGGAAGGGGTAGACGTGGTGTTCGGTGTTCCGGGCGGCATGAATCTCCCTACCTTTGATGCGCTGTATCAGTCCCCAATCAATGTGGTTTTGACCGCACATGAGCAAGGGGCTTCGCATATGGCCGATGGATATTCACGTGCCAATAACCGAGTAGGCGTTTGTCTGGCGACTTCAGGTCCCGGGGCAACCAACTTGGTGACTGGCTTAGCTACCGCTCAAATGGACTCTGTTCCCATCATTGCGATTACAGGTCAGGTGCGTAGCTACATGATCGGTAATGATGCCTTCCAAGAGGCAGACACTGTGGGCATTATGCGTCCTGTGGTGAAGCACAGCTACTTGGTGAAAGACGTTAAAGATTTAGCGCGAACCATCAAAGAAGCCTTTCATATTGCGACAACAGGCCGACCCGGTCCTGTGTTGATCGATGTGCCTGTGGATATTTCGAATGAGAAGACAGCGTTTGAGTACCCAGACAGCGTGAGTATTCGCGGATACAAAATCCGTACTTTTGAAGAAGGCGATGACGCGCAAATCAAGGCGGCAGCAGAAGCTATCAGCAAAGCTAAAAAGCCTTTGTTGTATACCGGTGGAGGTGTCATTCTTTCCGGTGCGGCTAAAGAATTGACCGAATTTGCCCGTAAGAATAAAATTCCGGTGACCACGACTTTGTTAGGATTAGGCGGTTTTCCTGAGACCGATCCATTAAGCGTGGGTATGTTAGGCATGCATGGATTTGAATATGCCAACTACTCCGTGGCCGAATGTGATTTATTGATTGCCGTGGGCGCGCGTTTTGATGATCGTGTGACCGGTAAGGTGGATGAGTTTGCCGTTAAGTCTAAAAAGATTCATATTGATGTCGATCCTTCACAGATTGACAAGACCGTTAAGGTGGATTACCCCGTGGTGGGTGATGTGAAGAATGTGCTGAAGAAATTGACCAAATTGGTGAAGGCTCCAGATACCAAAGACTGGTTAGTCGAAATCAGCAAGATGCGCAAAGATTTTCCTTTGGTGTACAAGTTACGTAAGAAACTGTTACCCCAGGACATCATTCAGCGCATTTCTAAGGCCACAAAGGGTAATGCCATTCTGACCACAGGTGTGGGACAACACCAGATGTGGGCAGCGCAGTTTTATCAATTCAACCATCCAAAGTCAATGATCACCAGTGGTGGTTTAGGCACGATGGGTTATGGTTTGCCAGCAGCAATTGGCGCGCAGTTTGCACGACCCGATTCTTGTGTGTGGGACATTGATGGGGACGGTAGTTTCCAAATGATGTCGATGGAATTGGCGACAGCGGCTAAGAATAGATTGCCCATTAAGATTGCTTTGATGAACAATAATCAGCACGGTATGGTGCGTCAGTGGCAGGATTTGTTTTATGAAAGCCGCTATGCATCTTCTGTGGTGAATCCATTGGATTTTGTGAAGTTAGCAGAAGCTTATGGCTGTGTGGGTATTCGTGTTGAAGCTCAAGACCAGGTGGATGCGGCCATTGCTAAGGCAATGGAGATTAATGACCGTCCGACTCTGATTGAGTTCATGATCGAGAAAGATGAAAATGTGTGGCCAATGGTGGCTCCGGGTAAACCGTCGCACCAAATGATTGGCACCTATGAGAGTTTGAAGGACAACGGTGCAGTGGCACAACCGCGCCGATTGAATTCCGAAGACGAATCTGATTTGAGCTTAAGTTAGGCATCAAGAAATGACAGAGAAAAATACAGAAAAACACACAATCGTTTGCTTAGTCGAAAATCATTTCGGTGTCTTAGCCCGTGTATCTGGTTTGATCAGTGCGCGTGGTTTCAATATTGAATCTCTCACCGTAAGTAAGACCGAAGATGAAACACTATCACGCATGACCATCGTCGTTGAAGGCGATGCGGCAACTCTTGAACAGGTAAAGCGCCAGCTGAACCGTTTGGTAGATGTGGTAGAGATCTGGGAATTACGCGCGGGCGAGTTTATTGATCGAGAATTATTGTTAGCTCGTGTTAAGGCTGATGACAAGAAGCGTGAGGATTTAAAGAACGTAGCGGCTAAGTTTGGCGCTAAAATTTCCGATGGTGATGATTCAGTGATTGTAGAAGCCACTGGAAATCGATCCTCATTAGATGGACTTCTTGAAGAGTTACGTCCGTTTGGAATCACCAAGCTTGCTCGTACCGGGCGCGTCGCGCTCGAACGTGCCTAGACCGGGTGAGTTCTAAACTCAACTAAGGCGTTACCCAAACCCGGTTCAGCAAAAATGACGGCTCAGTCAGACTCATCTACATCCGCTTCATCCCCCACTGCAAGAGCCAAATTAAAATCGGGTGTTCCCAGTCTACTAGCGGTAGTATGTTTAGTCTACGGCGCCTTGGCTGCTGCATTAGGGGCATCCTTGTACAGGATGTTGGTTCAGAATGAACCAGGAAATTTGGTGACGACAGGGGGCGGTTTCGTCGTTGCGGTGTTTGTGGTTTATGGTTTGGCTTTCATGCGTAAGTGGGCTTGGAAGTTAACCTTATTTGCTTCATATATATTGGTAGTGTTTGGATTGGGCCTATCTGGCCTTTATGTGCTTTCAGGGTATCCCTTTTATGGGGTGATTGCGACCTGCGTGAGTGGTTTACAGTTTGTGGTCATTCGTTATTTGAAGCGTCCGGTAATTCGGACTCTTTTCGGTGTTAAACAAGCAAAAGTTAAGCAAGCTAAGATTAAAGATAATAAGAACAGGGAGAACGAACATGGTTAAGTCCTACTACGATGCAGATGCAGACTTAAATGCCTTGAGTGGCAAGACAGTCGCAGTTGTGGGTTATGGAATTCAAGGTCGTGGGCAAGCATTAAACTTAAGGGATTCGGGTGTGAATGTGATCGTTGCCCAAAGACCCGGTGGTCCTAACTACCAAATTGCTAAGGATGATGGCTTTGAGCCTTTATCTGCTAAAGAAGCGACAGAAAAAGCAGATGTTGTGATCATCCTGACACAGGACACATCACAAGCTCAGATTTACAAAGAGTCGATTGCTCCCGCATTAAAGTCGGGTATGGCTTTAGGTTTTTCGCATGGTTTTTCGATTCTTTATCAGTTG
>JAJDCC010000190.1 GCA_029261015.1 Candidatus Omnitrophota bacterium
AGGGATTGCAGACGAAGTGCCTGTCTGGGATGAGGATTTGTGTATCCAATGTGGCAAATGTGTGTTTGTGTGTCCGCATTCGGTGATTCGTACCAAGATTTGTGATGAAGAAAAGCTCCATGATGCGCCGGAAGGGTTTCGTTCTTCAACAGCGAAATGGCCACAACTTAAGGACAAACAATTCGTATTGCAAGTAGCGCCTGATGATTGCACAGGGTGCACATTGTGTGTGCAGGTGTGTCCAGTTAAAGATAAGAGTGAAGCAAAGCGTAAAGCAATCAACATGGAAAGCCGCACGCCTATACTTGAGGAGTCGCGTAAAGAGTGGGATTACTTTTTAGAGCTGGAAGAAATGAACCGAGAAGACCTGGCATTGAATCAAATTAAAGATGTGCAATTATTAGAACCCTTATTTGAGTTTTCAGGTGCTTGCGCAGGTTGCGGTGAAACGCCTTATTTAAAGTTGATGAGTCAGCTTTTTGGGGATCGCGCGGTGATTGCCAATGCTACAGGATGTTCTTCGATCTATGGGGGCAATTTACCGACGACTCCATGGACTAAAAATGCACAAGGTAAGGGGCCCGCTTGGTCAAATTCTCTATTTGAAGACAATGCAGAATTTGGTTTAGGCATGCGCATAGCGATCAGTCAGCAAGAATATTATGCGCAAGCATTACTCAGGCGATTGGCGGGGCAACTAGGCGATGACTTGGTTACCAAGCTCATTCAGGCAGACCAATCCACTGAAGCTGGTATTGCTAAGCAACGTGAGCGCGTGGCTGCTTTGAAAATTAAATGCGAACGGTTAGAGGGTTCTGATGTGCGTGATTTATTAGCTGTTGCAGATTCCTTGGTGAAGCGCAGCGTGTGGATTGTGGGTGGTGATGGATGGGCGTATGACATCGGCTATGGCGGCCTGGACCATGTTGTCGCCTCTTCCTATGATGTGAATATTTTGGTGATGGATACTGAAGTTTATTCGAACACCGGGGGCCAGATGTCTAAGGCTACACCGCGTGCAGCAGTGGCGAAATTTGCTTCATCAGGTAAAGCCAGTCGTAAGAAAGATATAGGATTGATGGCGACGACTTATCAAAGTGCTTATATTGCACGGATTGCTATGGGGGCAAATGATATGCATACCCTTAAGGTATTCCGTGAAGCAGAATCCTACCCGGGGCCTTCACTGATCATTGCTTACAGCCACTGTATTGCTCATGGCTATCATTTATCGATGGGCATGCAGCAACAAAAAGCAGCGGTTCAGTCAGGCTATTGGCCTTTGTTTCGGTATGATCCACGACTGATCGATACAGATCAGAATCCTTTTCAACTCGACTCCAAAGCGCCGAGTATGAAACTGAAAGACTACATCTACAACGAAACACGTTTTGCTATGTTAGCCAAATCCAATCCAGAACATGCGGGTAATTTATTAGAGCTGGCACAGAAAGATGTGTGGGACACGTGGCGACAATATGAGCGCCTGGCAAAAGGGTATCCCTTAGGCGAGCAGGCTGGAGCTGAACAATGACAATGCTGGGGACGCATTATTTGGGCATGGATTTAAAGAACCCCTTGGTGGCATCTGCATCACCCATGACTGGCAATGTGAGTCGTATCAGGGAATTAGAAGATAGCGGAATTGGGGCAGTGGTATTGCCTTCACTTTTTGAAGAGCAGATCATGCTCGACAGTTTAGACTTGGATTGGTATTTATCGCATGGAACCGAAAGTTTTGCTGAAGCATTGACCTATCTCCCCGACTTGGCGGATTATCAGTTGGGGCCAGAAGCCTACTTAAAATTGATTGAAGAGTCTAAGGCTGCGGTGGATATTCCAGTCATTGCGAGTTTAAATGGGGCATCACCAGGCGGTTGGGTGCGTTATGCGTCTCAAATGCAGGCAGCAGGGGCCGATGCTATTGAGTTGAATATATTTCACATTCCGACTGATCCTCAAAAATCAGGGATTCATATTGAGCAAATGTATCTGGAGTTGGTGACGCAAGTCAAACAACATGTGTCGATTCCTGTGGCGGTTAAATTAAGCCCTTATTTCAGTTCGATGGCGCATATGGGAAAAAGTCTCGAAGAAGCGGGGGCGGATGCTTTAGTGTTGTTCAACCGTTTTTACCAACCAGATTTTGATTTAGAGAATTTAGAAGTAGTCCCTGATTTAGTGTTGAGCGATTCGAATGAATTGCGCTTGAGGCTGTTATGGGTTGCAGTGCTGTCGTGTCATGTGAAGGCTGATCTTGCAGTGACTGGTGGCGTACATACTGCTGAGGATGTGTTGAAATCGATGATGGCCGGTGCACGTGTAGCCATGCTGGCTTCGGGTTTATTAAAAAACGGCACGCAAATTGTGCAACAGTTGATTCACGATTTGCAGCAATGGATCATTGATCATGAGTATGTGTCTATTCATCAGATGCAGGGCAGCATGAATCAACAAGCGGTGAATGAGCCAGAAGTCTTTGAGCGCGTCAATTACCTCAGGGTGCTGCGTTCCTATACCCTTAAAGATTCTGCTGACCGCAATCCTGGGTCCAAAAACTCCATGTAATCTTATGTAAGTTTAGGTTATTTTCTCCGTATTCTTCGAATTCTCCTGCGTATTTTATCCGTTGTTTGGATTTGTTCCCACATGCCTTATTATGTTGGGATTACTGTTATTAGGAGGTTTTTTTAATGTATGAAGGGTTAGTTCAGATCGTTGCTCATTTATGGGCATCACCGATTGGTATGTTGTTTGTGGTGATTGCTTTGGGTTGTTTTGCCGGCCAGGTGCCTATTTTAGGATTTCGTTTGGGGGGCTCAGCGGTTTTATTTGTGGCTTTAATTTTTGGTCACTTTGGCATTACCTTGCCTAAGGATATCCAAACCTTGGGTGTTGTGTTATTTGTTTATTCAGTGGGTTTGCAGGCCGGTCCACAAATCGTCTCTTCGTTTCGAAAATCTAAGGGCCAATATCTGGCCATTTGTCTCATTGTCATCAGTTGTGCCGGTGGTGTGGGGGTTTTGTTCAATCGCGTATTTGGTTTGTCTAAAGAAATGATTGTGGGTTTGTATTCAGGGGCACTGACAAGTACCCCGGCATTGGCAGCAGCGATGGATGCTTTGGGGAACAGTCATCCTTCAGTGGGGTATGGTTTGGCTTATCCATTCGGGATTTTTGGGGTCATCCTCTTAGTGCAATTGGCGCCTGCTGTGCTAGGCATTGATCTGAAAGAAGAAGAAAGGCGCTTTAAAGAAGAGCAGCAAACCGTACAAATTCAACGCAAAGCTTTTCGTATCACTAATCCAAATCTGGTCGGGTTGTGTGTCGATGATTTGCTTCGAAAGGATCATCATTTTAATATTGCACGCATTCGGCGTGATGAGAATGTATTCACACCCACGCCTGATGCTGAGTTGGCCTTGAATGATGTGGTGCTGGTTGTTGCAGAATCAGGAACATTTGAGAGATTAAGGGTTTTGCTCGGTGAGCCGGTCAATGATGAGTTGCCGCGGACTGATCAGGCTACCTCCCGTTGGATAGCGGTCTCATCACAGGCTTTTGTGGGCAAAGAATTACGGTTCATGGAAATTCCCTATTTATTTGGTGTGGTGTTGAGTCGAGTGCGACGAGCTGGGGTCGAGTTTATCCCTAAGCCTGGATTCGTGGTAGAGGCGGGTGATGAAATTCGTGTATCCGGTTCTCGTGATGCAATAGCGCACTTTTCTAAAATAGCAGGTCGTGACCCTGAGCTATTGCATCAAACAGATATCTTTTCATTTTCACTGGGGTTGGCATTAAGTGTGGTCGTCGGTTTAGTGAAAATTCCATTGGCGGGATCATTGAGTTTAGGCTTAGGGATTGCCGGAGGGCCTTTAATTGTCGGAATGATCATGGGGTATTGGGGGCGTTTAGGTCGTGTCGTAGGTCACATGCCTAAGGCTGCGCGGTTATTAGTTGGAGAAATTGGGTTGTACTTATTCCTGGCTGTGGCAGGGTGTGCTTCTGGTGGCGCTTTTGTAGAAACGCTGCGCTCAGGAGGACTTTCCTTACTAGCCTGTGGGGCCCTAATGACAGTGACTGCTGTTGTCATGAGTATTGTGGTGGCTCGCTTTGTCTTTGGCATGAATATGTTGTTAATTTTGGGGGCTGTTTGTGGAGGGATGACCAGTACTCCTTCGCTAGGTGTCATTACCAGCCAAACAAAATCAGATATTCCTTCTTTAGCTTATACAGGCATTTATCCGATGGCGGTGTTGTTCACAACGCTGACGGTGCAGCTATTAGTGTTGTTTTAAGATGCACCGTAAGCACACGGTTCAGATTGTTGATACGACTTTGCGTGAGGGGCAGCAGCATGGACAGGTGCGGTTTACAACAGAGCAGGCGATACACTTAGCCACAGCGCTTGATGATTTTGGAGTGGATATTCTTGAAATTGGCCATCCATTGGTGTCTGAGCAAGACCGCGCGACAGCCCAAGCCATTTGTCAGTTAACACTCAAGGCTGAAACACTGGCTCATGCGCGTGCGCGGCAAGAAGATATTTTAGCGGCCAAAGAAGTGGGTGCGGATTGGGTGGGTATTTTTATTTCGGTCAATGAAGAGGCTGAGAAGTACAAATTAAAGCGTTCTTTTGAAGACATTTTAATCCTGATCAGTGAAGCGGTTGCGTATGCGAAAAGCTTGAAACTCAAAGTGCGCTTAACGTGTGAGGATGCATCACGCACATCGATGCTGCGATTACGTAAAGCGTATCAGTCTGGGCTAGACGCGGGTGCGGATCGATTATCCTATGCGGATACTGTAGGGATTTTGACACCCCCACGAGCAGCGACGGCTATCAAAACGCTGACTCAATTTTTTGGCCCCAAAATGCATATCCATTGCCACAATGATTTGGGTTTGGCCGTTGCCAGTACCTTAGGTGGATTTGAAGGTGGGGCCGTTGGGTTGGACGCAAGCTTGGGTGGTTTAGGTGAGCGTTGTGGCATCACTCCTTTGGAGCAGCTCACAACGGCTATGGCACACCTTTTCCGCTTGGAAGAGCGCTGGAAACTGGAACGTTTGGTGGCTATGCATGATTTATTGCATTCCATGCTGCCAGCAGGGGCGACAGATGTGCGTCCCATAGTGGGGAAGTATGCTTTTTGTCATAAAGCTGGTCTCCATATCAACGCCGCGGTACAATATCCCTACACATATGAGCCGTTTCCGCCAGAGATGGTTGGCCAGGAGCGGTCCTTTTCATCTGCACTAGACCAAAAGGTGGAGTCTCAACCAAAATGACACGCGGAGCCCAGATGGCACAAGAAGCAAGAACCCCTGCACTGAAGGCTTTCTTAGCTAAGTCAAAACTATTCAGTTCTTTAAAGGCTCAGGAAATTGATGCTTTAGCAGCAGTGTCGGAGTTGCACAGTTTTGGGAAAGGCGAGACCCTGTTTTGGGAAGGGGAACAAGCCGAAGCTTTTTGGGTGGTTTATTCAGGGCGCGTGCATATGAAACGCTTTTTGGCTGATGGCAGAGCCGCTGCGGTTTGCGTGATGGGGTCTGGAGATCCTTTTTGTTGTTTACCTGCAATGGATGGAAAGACGTATCCGACAGATGGTGTGGCTGCAGAACCCACAACCGTGGTGCGTATTCCCATGGTTGAATTTCGTAAGCTTTTCCAAGAAAAACCTGCGTTCAATCAAGAGGCTATGGGCTTGTTTTGCAATCGACTGCGTCAGGTTGAAGAGCGTGGGTGTTTGATTCATGAAACAGCGGACATTCGTTTAGCCAAAACCTTATTGGATTTGCGCAAAAAGTTCACCCAGGAAATTCCTTTGACGCGCCAGGAAATGGCGGAGTTAGTGGGGCTGACACTCGAAACGACCATCCGTATTCTGGGTCAGTTCAAGAATAAAGACTGGATCGAATCTTCACGTGGTCGTATCCGTGTACTGGATCCCCAGGCACTGGCTATTTTGGCCGGTGAAGAAATTTAATCTGTAATTAAGATAATTAGAGGAGTATCTGATGAGTTTCAAATTACCTGAATTGCCTTATGCTATGGATGGTCTTGCACCACACATATCCAAGGAAACTTTAGAGTTTCATTATGGCAAACACCACAATGCCTACGTCACGAAGCTCAACGCAGCTGTGGAAGGTAAAGCTGAAGCGAACAAGTCACTAGAAGAATTAGTGCGCACCACATCAGGTGGTGTTTTTAACAATGCAGCACAGGTGTGGAATCACACTTTCTACTGGCATTGTATGTCTCCAAATGGAGGCGGCGAGCCACAAGGCGCTTTAGCGGATGCGATTAATCACAGTTTTGATTCCTTTGATGCGTTTAAAAAAGAGTTGAGTGACAAGGCAGCGACATTGTTTGGTTCTGGCTGGGCTTGGGTGGTTAAAGAGGGCGATGGTGTGGCTATTGTTCAGACCAAAGATGCGGACAATCCTCTGACTCAAAACAAAACGCCTATCCTGACGATTGATGTCTGGGAACATGCTTATTACATTGATTACCGCAATGCCCGACCGGATTATATTGGTGCATTCTGGAATTTAGTGAACTGGGAATTTGTTGAAAAGCAATTGCAGGGTGGAGCTAAGGCTTTGCAGGCATAATTGCTTGAGCAGGTTAAAATTGATCGTACGTTCTAAAACCCCGCCTTTTTAAGGTGGGGTTTTAGTATTTCTATGCAGAGTTAAGTGATTCTTTAATAAGGGTTAAAAATAAGTTGATTTAAAGATAGCTATATTGCTCGCCTGTAGAGGATACTTGATGTATGAGAACAACAACAAGATTCAGAAGATGGCTTAGAGGGTCACAGAAGGGTTCACTTCTGGTCCTATCCTACATGCTGGTTGCTGTGGTGACCGCATGGGTTGCCGCTACCTTTCAAATGGGGATAACGGGTGTTCGTTTGGCTGAGGATAAGGTGGATAAGACTCAAGCTTTTCATATTGCCGAAGCCGGTTTGAATAGGACTATAGTCAACATGCGCAATGGCGATACAAACTCGATCAGTTCTACGAGTTATGCAGACAGCACCTATGCGGTGACGGTCACGCAGCCGTCTAGTACTGTCTATAAAGTAGTTTCGCAAGGGAATTCAGGTACTCGTCAACAGTCCATAGTAGAAGCTTATATCGAGTTACTGTCAGACACTATTTTTGATTACTCCATATTTGCAGAGAGCGGTATTACGCTTTTTGGGTCGACATTTACCGACAGCTACAATGAATGTGTGGCTCCGTATGATGTGAATACGGCTGGAGATAATGTGGTGATATTGGGACTAATGGAACAAGTAGCGGTAGTGTGACTATGAAGAATAACTCCGCAGTTAATGGCGGTGTGAGCGTTGGCCCAGGATTAGTCACTCCAACAGATGCAACAAGTATTCACAATGGAGCAACGGTAACAGCAAATCCTCAGGTGACTAGCATGGCAGAATCTCAAACACTCCCTTCCATATCTGCCCCTCAAGGGGCTTCCTGCACGGCGGTGGATTTGAGTAACTCAGAATCATTAGTGTTGTATGAGCAGTTTAGCCCCTATTGCTTCACCACAATGCGCCTTAAAAACTCATCTAGTCTCTCAGTTGTGGGAGATGTTGTTGTCTATACAGGGGATCTTACTGCAGATAACTCGGCTACAGTCAATATGGGAGGAACGCCAAAGCAGCTAGTCATTTTGGTGACTAGTAATGCCGATGTGCGCATTAAAAATTCAGGTGGATTTAAGGGAGGTGTTTATGCTCCTGATTCAGCTGTAGATTTTGACAATGGAGCCAATATGTACGGCGCTGTTATTGGAGATACGGTTCAGTTGAAGAATAGCAGTTCGGTTCATTATGATGAATGCATGGCAGATGTTTTCTCATTAGGGGGAGATTCAGAGCCATCTGTGCTTTCCTGGCGCGAACTATAAGAGTAATATAGGAATATACGAAGTTGATTGAGAGCATAAGCTCTCATCTTTTTTATAGGTGAATATGACGATTAAAGCTGCTGTTATCCAAATGAATGCCAAGCAAGATGTGGAATCTAATCTGGCACAGGCCTTAGCACTTGTCGAACAAGCTCATGTAAAAGGTGCTCGCCTGATCGTCTTGCCTGAAAATTTTGCTTATATGGGGCCAGAGGTCAAGCGGCCTGAAATTGCGGAGTCTTTATCAGCGGGAGGGCCTATACTCAATGCCTGTCAAACATGGGCGCGACGCTTGAAGTGTGAATTGGTTTTAGGTGGTTTTGTAGAGACGAGTTCAGTGCCGGATAAACCCCATAACAGTTGCATCCATTTAGATGCAGAGGGCAAGGTTAAGGCCGCTTACCGTAAGATGCATCTGTTTGATGCTCAGGTGACGGATGCAATACGATATCAGGAATCCTCTTATACCGAACCGGGTCAAGATGTGGTGGTTACGGATACGGCATTGGGTTGTTTAGGTTTATCCATTTGTTTTGATGTGCGATTCCCCCAACTCTATCAACAGCTTGTGCAAAAGGGGGCTGTGGCTGTAGCTGTTCCCGCAGCATTCACCGCAACGACTGGGCAGGCACATTGGGAAGTATTGTTGCGTGCTCGTGCGATTGAATCTCAAGTGTATGTATTGGCTGCGGCACAGGTGGGTGAGCATTATGGTGACCGTAAAACATTTGGTCATGCCATGATAATTGATCCTTGGGGAAAAGTGTTGGCCGAGTGTGACGGTAAAAATCCAGGAATAGCAGTGGCTGAATTAGATGCGGATGAGGTTGAAACGGTCCGCCAAAAAATCCCTTTAAAATAAGAATGTGCCCATTACTGCTCACTTAAATAGGTGAGCAGTTCTTTTTTAATCTGCTCTGCATCAAAATCCCACGGCAAGATATGATTTGAGTTATCCACTGTTAGTAATCTTCTTTGACTGAGTTTTTCGGCGAACTTTTTAGAAGCGGTATAGTCTGTTGCCAGGTCTTGTTTACTGTGAATAACGAGTGTGGGGCAAGTGAGCTTATCCAGAATTTTGCGTGCGTGATGAGCGGTATCAAAAGTAGCCTGAACGCCTTTCATGGATACGAATTCATACTCAAAAACATAAGGAATAGCCCGGGTATTATTGATCTGACGGATACTTTTAGGTTTGTAGATATAAGGAACCCATGGTTTAAAGATAGCATGCAGTATCTTAATAGGAAAAAAACGATAAGCGTGCTGAGCTAATTGAAAGTAAGGTGCTAAGAGTATTAAGCTTTTGGGTGATTTTTCTGCAGCCAAAATAGAGGCAAGAGCCCCTCCTAAAGAGAGTCCTAGTAAATGAACCTCACTGCATTCTTTTTGCAGAGAGCTATAGGCTTGTCGCATGCTTTGAATCAAATCAGCAGAGGATACTTGTGAAAAGTCTCTTGGGTCAGTGCCGTGTCCAGGTAATAAGGGGGCATACACGGTGTATCCAGCGGTATTAAGGGTTTGAGGTAAATCGGCAAAATTACTCGGACAACCAATAAAGCCATGAATCATTAAAATAGCGGGTTTATCCTGGCGCCCTTCCAGATAGATCGGTTCCGCCCCTTGCTGAATACCCGTAACAGGGTTTCTTTGATACTGTGCTATAGCTTTACGCATGCCTTGAGCCACGACAAAATTATGCAGTAGGCAGCCAAGAAAAAATAAGCTGATCAGGATGAGCAAGAAAATAATGAGCCACATGGATCTATGCTAGCGCCTTACAGTAAATTTACAAAGAGTTGATTAGTTCTAGATATGACACAGGCATAATGACCCCAAGGTATTGAGAAAACCTCCTTGGGAAGTCCAAGGCTCAAAGAGTTCTCCCCAGCCCCTGCTCTTTGAGTTTCCCCAGAGCTCCCTCGACGCCGGTGTTTTTGCCTAATCACTGGATTGTCGTCTGGGGGTTCCTGAGGAGGGGCCCTCAATGCTCATTCCAGCTTGAATATCACCCATTGCTAGCCATTCAGCCGATCAGGCATAGTTATAGTGACTATGTTTAAGCCACGCGAAGTGTTTCGATTACTGCGTTTGATGGGGATGGCATTCATGCTAATGGTGCCTATGGGCGCCTATTCTCAGACCCCTCAAGTTTACGATTTAGGCCTTATTTTGATTCCACGTGATTTAGGCGCAATCTCCAACCGATATGTTCTACCGCAGCCTAGTAAAACCGTTGTGCTTATTCAAGATATGCACACCAATCAAACAGCTCAACGCAATGCTTCTGGGATTTTAGAATATTTGGCACGTGACCACGGAATGCAGTTGATCCTTGTTGAAGGAGATTCGGGTGATATTGGCGTCGATGGTTTGGCTTGGCAGAGCACGCGTTTGACGCGTAAAGCTTTGGCAGATTCTTTTGTGGCGGATGGTTTTTTTGGTGGGCATGAACACCTAGATTTATCTTCTGATTTACCCATTGAACTTTGGGGTGTGGAAGACCCTAATTTGTATGCACGCAATTTGGAGCATTTGATTCGTGCAGAAGCATTACAGGAGAGTATTCAAAAAGAACTCAGGTTTGTGCGGTGGAAAATAGATTCCCTTAAGGAAACAGTATTAGATGAACCGCTTCAGCATGTGTATGCAGTTAAAGAACATTTTGATGATGAGTTGCTTTCGCTTAAGCAAAGTCTGCTGGAATTAGTTTGGGTGGCTGAAGAAAATCACTTTGGTGTTCAAGACTATTCAGAAATAAAAAAATACATTCAGGTTCAAGAGTTGGTAGAGCAGATGGATTTGGATTTGGCTCAGACTCAGCGTAAAGCCGTGTTGAATTACCTTGAAAAAAATGCACAGCCTAAAGATCTGCAATCCATCAAGCTTGCGTTGCGCAGTTATAAAAACAAAACGATTTCTCGCGTACAGTTTTATCAGGTCCTAGAAGATTTTGCCGGACGCTACAATACAGGAGCGCCACCGCATGATGCATTTTCAACATATGCTTTATTCTTAAAGTTAAACGAAGAAATACAGCCGCGGTTACTGATTGGGGAATTTGAACAATTTACTGAGGATCTAGCCAGATTCATGGCAAAAACTCAAAATGAGAGGCATTGGGTGAAATACCACACCCAAATGCAACGCTTAGATCGATTAAGTCGGTTGAAGTGGAGTTATCGCGATTATCAGCATTATAAAAAAGATATTGGTTTATTAGATATTCGGATGAGTATGTTATGGGTGCATGATTTTCTCATGCCAGAGGAGCAGTTTGAATTGAGCTTGATAACAGCCCCATTACTCAAAAACCAGCTTAGGCGCATGGCGGAGTTTTATGATCAGGCTTATGCTCGTGATGTGGCAATGGTGCAACGCAGTTTACGTAAGATGGATGATGACAGTCATCAATTTGCGGCCATGATTTTGGGTGGGTTTCATACGGATCATGTGACGCAACTGTTAGTCAGCCAAGGCGTTCAAGTGCTAGTAGTGACTCCGTACGTAGAAGATTTAGTGAATGCTGAGCGGTATCCTCTGATTGCTCAATCCAAAAAGAATACCGCTAGTCGGTAAAAGAATAGTGCTTAGGGGTTCGCAATCCCAATCACACCCATTCCTACGCGTGCGCCGGCATTGCCCGTAGGTTGCCCGCCATCATCTGCTTTGGCATGAATGATCACAGAGCGTCCCAATACGGGATTTACGGGTCCTGATATTGAAATCATTCCGTTCTTCATTTCCAAATTGGCTTTTCCATTGGCATCTGCCTTGAGATTTCCTAAGTCACCCGCATGGCGTTTTTCTGTATCAGGTAAGGAATGATCATGTCCGGCAGGGTTGTAGTGGCCACCTGCACTTTTTCCGTCAAGCGCAGACGCATCGCCGAACTCGTGAATATGAAAAGCATGCGTGCTGTTGGGGTTTAAGCCTGAGAGATGGGCTTCAATGAGGACGCCATCTGAGGTTTGTGTGAAATGCACAATGCCATGAACGCGGTTGCCTTGAGTCGGATTGACAACAGCAATGGCTTCATCGATTCTTTGCCCAGACTGACAGCCAGTGAAAATGAGTGCACATAAAACGAATAAAGTGGAA
>JAJDCC010000020.1 GCA_029261015.1 Candidatus Omnitrophota bacterium
CCTCAATAATAGCGATTTCCAGCTTGATTCGTGGCTTAGAATAAACTTTTTTTAGGACATTTATTGAGAATTTTAAAAAGAAAAACTTTAGAAAACAATTGTATTGCATGGGTTGGCTCAGGTACACTTTCTATGTAAGTACTTTGAAAGACGATAAAGGCAAACCCTCGCAGTTACTGCGACTCTACACATTTTGAGTAGAGATCGAAAGATGGGGACCCCCAAAAATTTGGGGTGCGGACGATGAGAGTCCGTAGCAAAGTACCGGATCCTGCCGAGTTCTCGGATAGCCGGGCTGCCACAGTAGCGAAAGTGGAGCCTAGGCTTTTTTTTGCCTTGCTCATTATTAGGAACACCAATCCAAAGGGGGAATAATGAGTGTGCCGAGATATTCATTCAGTTTGATAGCTGCCATTGCCTGTGCAGTTCTCAGTAGTCAATTCGCAACGGTTGTTCATGCAGATGAACTTGTTTTAAATACCACACAAATCTCTTCAGGCAAAGACGCCACTAGCATCAGTATCGATGGTGATTTTGTAGGTTGGATCGAAGAAAATGTTGTTCTTGTACAGCATTTACCGACTCAAGAGGTGCTGATTCTGGATAAAGAATTACAATCAGGCCTGGAGAATCCTAAAAATGTTGCGGTAGTGGCACAGGAAGAAGGGTTTATTGCGTATTGGCAAAAACAAATTCCTTTGAATGGGGCTGCTTATTGTGGCTCGGGTTGTGTGAGTCGTATTTTAACTTGTACCGTAACTGCTTCCAATCCTGTTTGTAATCCTGAGTTTGCACTCGATGGGCCTAATACCAGCAACAATGAAACCGTGCAAGATGCTGAAGCGACAACATTAATCTATTCGCTGAAGAGAGCAGGCCACTGTCCGCAGTGTGTAGCTACAGTTTATGCCAAGGATATGGAGACAGGCGTAGTGCTTACGGGCGGCAACGCAGGCAATTCTCCTGAGTCAAATCTATCGAATGATCGTGTTGTCTATGCCAGTTGTGGTGCGGCAAGCTGTCCTGAAGGTCTTGCCATCAATGTTTGGAATCTGCAAACCGATTCTACAATCAATCTCAATACAGTGGATGGGCAGCAACGCGCCAATCCAGATATTTCTCAGAACCAGGTGGTATGGAGTGAATCAGACTACACAGTGTCACCTATAGGGTCGGATATTTACACGCAAGTTTTAGGTGAAGAGGCCGAAATCATCACAGCGCCAACAGGTGATGGCTCCCATGATAGTCAACCAACCATAGAGGGTGAGCATATTGTGGTTCGACACCAAGAAACGGGTTCATTAAGTCGTTTGGATTTATATCGAACATCCACAGCAGAGAAGTTTGATGTGCTGGATCCTCTGTATTTATCTGACCATGATGTTTCGGGTAACCGTATTGCTTGGGTTGGATCGGATACTGAAACGGGAACGAAGTATGTGTACGTGACTGAGTTTGATTTTGAGGATGGTTCTGGAGGCAATCAGAGCCCAGTGGCTATTTTTAAGTGTGGCATTGTCTCAACTAATCCTAGGACTGACTTAACCTTTTATTGTGATGGTTCCAATAGCTATGATCCTGATGGGGATGCGTTGACCTATTCTTGGGATTTTGGAGACGGCACAACAAAGCAAGGACATAGAGCCATTCACAATTATCCGACAGGAAATTACTACACAACACTGACTGTTCGGGACGTTCATGGTGCTACACATATGGCAACGGTGATGGCGATGCATCGAGGAAAACTCAATGTGTCTTCATTACATGCAGTGGCAACGGGTGTGGATCATAACCATGAGTGGAAAGATGTTGAAATCGCTGATGCGGGATTTGAATCATTGCCAATTGTAGTCACAGCAATGTCTTCAACCAACGGAGGTGACACTGCTGGAGTGCGCATTAAAGATGTTACCGATCAATCTTTTGTGGATAAAATTGAAGAAGAGCAATCCAAGGATAAAGAACTCAAACACAATAAAGAATCTCTATCGGTTTTGGCGGTCGAAGAAGGTCTTATTCACGATGCCGAAGGTGAAATTGTAGGAGAAGCCGGCAGTGTAGATGCGACGCATGTTTGGACAACAGTGGTACTCTCGAAACCTTATGCCAATCCAGTGGTTTTGGCTCAGGCAAGTACCCTGAATGGTGCAGCACCTTCACATGTGCGTATTCGCAATGTGGGACCTCAGTCTTTCCAGGTGAAGATCGAAGAATGGATGTATTTGGATCAGAAGCATCCATTAGAGGCGGTGGGCTACATTGTGCTTGAGCAGGGTTCGCATGAATTGTTGAAACCAGATCCCGCATGGCTTGCTGGTAAGGCACCTTCATTTCCAAAGCTCTTGAAGTCGCGCATTGATGTGTCGACAGTTCAAGTGAAGCATCAATGGAAGGCGGTTAACTATCCAGTAGATGCCGAGACAGGACTGCCTATTCAAGGTACGGTGCTCACACAATGTCAGACAACTAACGGTTCGCAGCCGGTTGTGACGCGTCAGCGACCTTCAAAAAAGAGCTTGAGCAAGTTTGACATTAGACTACAGGAAGAAGAAGCTCAAGGATCACATAATTTAGAAACGGTAGCTGTGGTAGTGATCAAGTAAGCCGTGCGATTTTTCTGATCAAGAATATCCATACAGTTCGGGGATGCCTAAAAGGTGTCCCCGAATTTTTTTTTGGTGACTCAACAGGGCTGGTGAGATAAGGGGTGTTCTGGTTTGGTGGGGTGTTGAGATGTTTTCTGGTATGCTAGGGTACTGAGAAGTGATTATAGATGAGATAGCTTTAAGAGGGTGTGTGATGTCAGAAATTGTTTTCGAGCCTGGCCAGGAATGGCAGTATCAAACAAGACCCGTTGATGAAGGATCAACGCTAGTGATTGGAGCCATTGAGACGCACGAGCGATTGGGAGACATTGTTCATATTGCCGTCAACGGTGCTCATGTGATCAACCCAAAGACGGAGGGTGGTTTTTCAAACGGTATTGGACACATTCCCATCACCAAACAAGCTCTTGCAGATTGTGTGTTGAAAATAGTGAACACTTGCGTAGAGGCCCCAAGTATTGATGAGGGAATCAAAACATGGAAAGAGGCCGATGGTGGGGTTTTTGAAATTTCGGTGGCGCAAGCTGTTCAAATCGTTGAAGATGTTATGAGCGGTAAGATTTCTAACGAATGACAAAAAATAATCCCCCAAGCCCTCAAGAGTTACAACTCATGCTTAAAATGCGCAAGATGGCATTTGTCACTTTTGCACTGTTTGGTTTATGGATGCCGGTTTGCTTTGTGGCGCACAAGTTCTTTCCGTCTGCGTCTACGGGAATAGCTATAGGTTATATTGTTGTACTTGCTATTGTGGGTGGATATACCACAAGCGTACGTTGCCCACGCTGCGGAGATAGTTTGCATTTTCGCAGTCCTTTTCGTTCGGTGCATCATTTAGAGGTTTCATATTACCCATTGGGAAGCTGTCAAAATTTAGAATGTGATTTGAGACTGAGGCATTGAAAGGGAAACATGCGTTTTAGCGTATCTAAAAATGAATAATCAATGGATCATTACGGCTCTTCTAATGCTCGTTGCAGTGGGGTGTGTCAAGACAAGCAGTCCAACGACAACTCGCAGTTATGTCAAAGCGGGTTACCATGCCATGCATTCTAATGATTGGCACCAGGCACGCGAACATTATGCTCAAGCAGTGACTCATGCTCATTTGGCTGCGCTGAATACATCTGATCGAGCGGTGGTTTATTATGAGTATGGCCGAGCTTTAGGTGCGACATGCTTTTATGCTGAGGCTGAACAGGCATTGAGGCGATCTCATGAATTGTGTCGTCAAAGTCACGGACCGACCTTCATCAGTCTCAATGAATTATTCAGGTTGAATTTGGCTCAAGGCAATTATCAGGAAGCTGTTAAGTATTTTGAGCAATCCATTCCTCTAATGGAGGAAGCCAAGGCCCCTCAAAATGATCCTGTGGAGTATAGCGAGCTTTTGATAGAATACAGCCAAGCGCTAAGCGCATTGGGGAGAAAACATTTAGCAGAAACCATGGCCCGTCAGGCTCAAGTTTATGCGGCTGAAAATTGGGGAATGGACTCACAAAATAAAAAAACACCCTATGGATCTCAGTGTTATCAATAAAAGGAGAGGTGATGCAACTTGGTGCATTTTCTGTTTGTTTGAGCGTAAAAGATCTACAGACTTCAAAAACATTTTATGAAAAATTAGGATTTCAGGTGGTAGCGGGTGAAGCTGCTGGTAATTGGTTGATTCTAAAAAATGCAGAAGCCATCATTGGTATCTTTCAAGGCAAATTTGAGGGCAATATGTTGGCATTTAATCCCGGTTGGGATTCTAAAGCAAAAAAACTGGAGTCTTTTACGGATGTGCGAGAGTTACAGCGCCAACTTAAAGCTCAGGGTGTGCGGTTTGTGAGGGAGGCAGATGAAAGCTCCTCTGGGCCTGCGCATTGTGTGGCCATAGACCCAGATGGGAATCCGATTCTGCTTGACCAACATGTGTAGGGATGAGTTTGCCTGTGGTTTAAGGCTGAATAAATAGGCTCAAGGGATCATAAAGGTATTCCCTTTACTCCTGGCGTATAAGCGTTAAAATTGCCTAAGCCATAGAGGCGCGATTTTTAACCAGTAACCGTAAGGCGGAAATTTAATGTTTAAGCGATGGATTTTAGGGTTGGCAATTTTATGTGTGGGTTGTGCGGGACACTTTGGACATGGGTTGAGCACACAGCATGTCGATTATGCACGCAATTTTAGCAAGAGTGGTTTGTGGTTATACCCTATCCCAGATGAAGGGCAAAAAATCGAAGAGCATAAAGGGGTGTATTTTTCCAGTAAAACACCTGGTGGCGGTTTTGGAGTGAACTTTGTGAGTGGGGTTCTAGTGAATGAGGGAACCACGACGGTTGCTTATTCGATACAAAATGTCACCTACAATCCAATCACTTTGGCCACTATGAAGATTACGGTTAAAGATGCTACGGGCAATGTGTTGCCATCAATCAATCAAAATGACAGGGCGGGTTATCCGGATATTCCTGTTAAGGAAATCATTTCAGGCATCGAAGTTTTTGAAGGGAAACCGGCTGCATATCCATTAACAGTTGAGTGGACCTTTCCTAATCGGCACAGTGTTTCGCTGAAATATCAGGTGACTGAACCTATTTGATAAAGGGGAAAGGTGCTCATTAAGCACGTAAATATGAAGTCGTTGTTATCAAGAATATGGCCCGAACTCCTGGCATTTGCCTTGGGTTTGGGCCTTACTTGGTTAGAGTCTTGGAGGACTGCAGATTTAGTGTGGTGCTTATGGCTAAGCAGTTTGGTGTTGGGATATCTCACTATTCTTGCCACGATTGCTGGCGGTGTGATTGTTGGTTATAGAGCGATAACGCATCCTGAATTTCCTCAGCAACACAAAAAGTCCGTGATTATTGGCGGAGTTTTGATCGCGCTTTTCTTCATCATTTTCTTTTCATTTCATTTTTGTGGCTTTCATTCTGGTCATGCGACCTTTTTACTGTCATTTTTTCCTGTGGGCTTGATTCCAAGAGGGGCTTTTGCGCATTCCTTCATGAATCCGCTATTGCTATGGCAGACAACCTTTCACCATTTAATGCCCATTTATGGCTGGTTCCTTATTCCAGCTGTGATTGCAGAGCGTAAGAATATTTTTAAAGCGATTTATCAGGCCAGAAAGGTTATGCTGCCTGATGCAAGTCAGCAGGATTTGCTTAAGCTAGCCACGCAGAAAAACCGTAAGCAGTTATCAGATCCGTTTATGCGGCCTTACATAAACGTAATCCGTATGCATTTATTGATTTTTTTCTTTGCAGGCTGTCATGCATTTAAAATTGAGTCGTTTTGGATTTTTGTTGTTGTTTATGCTGTGTATTTTTTTCCATGGAAGGTTATAGGAGAGCAAACATGTTGATCAAGATTATTCGTGAAGTATTAGGGCGTATTATTGTGGCTATTGATTTTGTGACACGGCCTAAAAAGATGCAGCGTACAGCAGAAGCGCAACAACAGGCTGAGCAAACAGCAAAAGCTTTTTCTCTATATCAGTTCTATGCGTGTCCCTTCTGCATTAAAACGCGTCGAGCGATACATCGGCTCAATGTGCCTATTGCATTGCGTGATGCTCAAAATGACGAACAGTCCAGAAAAGAATTAAGAGAAGGTGGTGGACGAGTCAAAGTGCCTTGTTTGCGAATTGAAAAAAATGATGAAGTAGAATGGCTTTATGAGTCTTCAGAGA
>JAJDCC010000191.1 GCA_029261015.1 Candidatus Omnitrophota bacterium
AGAAAAACCCAAATCACCTGCTGCGAGTGTGAGCACTCGGTAATGAAGCCCAAGTTTCTGCAAAATCGCTTCTGCATGCCCGACCAAAACCTCCAAATCCTTGTAAGAATCCTCAGGCTTCACAAAGCGTACCAACTCCACTTTATCAAATTGGTGTAGTCTGACAAGCCCTCTTGTGTCTTTTCCGTACGATCCGGCCTCACGCCTAAAGCAAGGCGTGTAAGCGGTGTAGGTCACCGGCAAATCATCCTCAGAAAGAATCTCATCCCGATGCATATTCGTCACCGGCACTTCAGCTGTCGGGACTAAGAAAAAATCATCATCCTGCAGCTTGTACATGTCTTCTTCAAACTTTGGCAATTGCCCTGTGCCAAACATGGAGGCGCGATTCACTAAGAACGGAGGAGAGACTTCTCGATATCCGTGCTCTTGTGTTTGCACATCTAGCATCCATTGGATCAATGCGCGTTCTAAGCGTGCACCGGCTCCTGTGTACAACGCAAAATTGGCACCCGTAATCTTAGCGCCACGCTCAAAATCAATCAGCTCCAAGGACTCAGCTAATTCCAAATGCGTTTTCGGTTTAAAAGAAAACGCTTTAGGTTCTCCAACGACCCGAGTCACTTCATTATTTGTGGGATCACCAGCAGGCACTGATTCGTGTGGAATATTGGGGATTAAAGACAGCTCATGAGCTAACGCTTCATCGAGTGGCCGCAATGCCTGTTCTTTTTCTTTAATCTGACGCGAAAGCGCTTTTAATGTTTCCGGAGGCTGTTTCACCCCTTGAGCTTTAGCACGCCCAAAAGCTTCGGATTCTTTTTTCTGCTGCTGACGCAATTGCTCAATTTCAGCTAATTGTTTGCGGCGATCGGCTTCTAACTTTTGCAAATGATCTAAGACAAGCTTGCTGCCTCGTTTGGCCAAACCCGCTTGAATTGCTTCTGGTTGTTCGCGTAATAATTTTGCGTCAATCATCTACCTTACCTACCGCACTCGACCAAGAATAACAGTGCCAGACACTCAATTGCAATGAACGCCTGGCACCCCTTTATTACCCAAAAATCTGGGAAGCCTGGGTCTCGAACCCAGTACCCACAGCTTAAAAGGCTGTTGCTCTACCCGGTGAGCTAGCTTCCCGAAAATCATAAGAAGTTGTGCATTATACCAAAAGTTCGCCAATCAACAAACCTTAGGCTTTATGCAATTCGTCTTCTTTTGTCTTAAGGATTCCATTGAGTTTCTCAATGTAGGAATCGGTAATTTTTTGCACATGCGTCTGGCTCTCTTTCACATCATCCTCAGTCGCCTGGTCGTTATTTTTAAGCTTTTTTACCGATTCGTTAGCATCCCTACGGGCACTACGGATAGCCACTCGACCTTCTTCTGCCATCTTATGCACGACTTTAACCAACTCATCACGACGCTCACCAGTCAATGGAGGGATAGGAACCCGCACTACTTTACCATCAACCACTGGAGTCACCCCCAAGGAAGCCTTCTGAATGGCTTTCTCTATCTCAATGATGGCTTTATTATCCCAAGGCTGAATCACCAACATGCGCGCCTCTGGGGCTGTCACCGCCGCCAACTGTTTTACCGGCGTTGCGGTACCATAATAATCCACTGGCAAATTCTCAACTAACGCTGGCGTTGCACGGCCACCGCGGACTTCACGAAATTCTTTTTCCACCTGCTCCAAGGTTTTTTGCATCTTGGATTCAGTTTCTTTGTACAGAGTCTCTAAGGGAGTCATTTTATCCTCCTTGCCTTTCTCTTATTCTCCAACGTGGGTACCTACCGACTCGCCACACACGGCGCGCTCGATATTACCTCGCTCAAGCATATTGAAAACACGAATAGGCATCTTGCCATCCATACACAAACTGACAGCTGTTGCATCCATCACCTTTAATCCCTTTTGCAAAACATCCAAGAAAGAAACACTCTCAAACTTTTTTGCCTCTGGATTTTTAGAAGGATCTGAATCGTAGACACCATCGACATTAGTCGCTTTAAAAACAACATCTGCGCCAATTTCCATGGCACGCAATGCCGCTGTTGTATCTGTCGTGAAGAAAGGATTTCCCGTGCCGCCTACAAATACCACAACACGACCTTTTTCTAGATGGCGCATCGCACGGCGACGAATATAGGGTTCAGCAGCTTTAGCCACTTCAATCGCTGTCAACACACGTGTGGGCATACCAATGCGCTCAAAAGCGGCCTGCAGCGCGAGTCCGTTGATGATGGTAGCCATCATCCCCATATAGTCGGCCGTTGCCCGCTCAATACCCGATTGCTCGGCTGTCGTCATGCCGCGGCAAATATTACCACCACCCACCACAACCGCAACATCCACATCAAGATCACGGACAGCTTTGATCTGCTCTGCAATAGCGATCACGATTTTATTATCGATACCAAAACCCTGATCGCCTTGCAGTGCTTCACCACTTAATTTCAAGACAATACGTTTGTACTGTGCTTTCATTAGGCTAAGACCTTAATTCCCTTCGCCGACCGTGAATCGACTGAAGCGGCGGACAACCACATTTTCACCTGTCTTACCAATTAGTGTTTGCAGATGCTGCCCAACCGTCACACTTGAATCTTTAGCAAATTTTTGCTCAAGCAGTGCAATGTCTTGCTTTTGTTTATCACTTAAGCCTTCATCATTGGGAACATCTTCAACAGAAACATACTGTGGAGCAAATGCGGTGATGTGCATCGCAACATCTTTGCAGAACTGCACAAAATCATCAGTACGCGCCACAAAGTCTGTTTCTCAATTGATTTCAACCAATGTAGCCGTGCGTCCATCATGATGAATGTATGATTCTATTCGGCCTTGGGCGGCATCACGACCACTGCGCTTTTGAGCAATAGCAGCGCCTCGCTCTCGCAACCAAACCATAGCCTTCTTTTCATCACCTTCGGATGCTTCTAAAGCTTTTTTCACATCCGCAATCGAAGCACTTGAACGATCTCTTAGCGACTTAATCGCTTCCATACTAATTTTCATTGCTTTGCTCGCTGGATTTGTTTGCGCTACTGACATTCAGAGACTCCTTATCATCAGAACTGGCAGATGCAGGCGCGCCCACTGGCTGCTGAGCATCTTCTTCTTGAGAAGCAACACGCTTGGTGCCCCCGAGTGATTGCTGCTGACCGGCTTCAATACTGGCAACCGCTTTATTTAACAGCAACTTAACCGCACGGATGGCATCATCATTACCCGGGATCGGATAATCAATGTTGCTAGGATCTACATTGGTATCACACACTGCCACGATAGGAATATTCAAACGATTAGCTTCAGCTACCGCAATGTTTTCCTTTTTGGTGTCAATGATGAACAAACAATCTGGCAACTTGTCGCCGTAATCCACTAAACCTTCGAAGTTCTCTTCAAGGCGCTCTTTTTGGCGAGTAAGGCGCTTGGCTTCTTTTTTGGATAAAGTCGCAAACTCCCCCTCTTCTTCTCGCTTACGTAAGTCGCGTAATTTATTCAAACTGGATTTGATGGTTTCGAAGTTAGTCAACGTTCCACCCAGCCAGCGACTGATAATATAGGGCATACCAATACGCTTAGCTTCTGTGCGAACGAGTTGCTTAGCTTGCTTTTTGGTACCGACAAAAAGAATCGAACCGCCACGTGCTGCAACCTGCTCCAAAAATTCGCAGCCTTCACGCAGACGACGTTCTGTTTTCTTTAAATCGATAATGTAGATACCTGCACGGGATCCAAAAATAAAACGCTTCATCTTTGGATTCCATCGTTTGGTTTGGTGACCGAAGTGCACTCCGGCTTCTAACAGTTCTTGAATGGTTTCATTACGTGTTGCCATTACTACTCCTAAAAACGACAAGTCCTGTTCTACTTAGAACTGTCTTCTGCGTTCATGAGTTGTAGCTCACAGAACCGGCGATAAAGCGGGCTCTTTTGCAAAAGCTCGTCGTGATTTCCTTGTTCAACAATGCGCCCTTCCTGCATTAAAAGGATCCGATGGGCGAGTCGGACCGAAGATAGCCGATGTGCAATCATAATCACGGTTCGACCCTGAGTCAACCGTGCAAGTGCTTCACTGACTAAATGCTCAGATTCTGCGTCCAATTGAGAGGTCGCTTCATCCAAAATCATCATTGGCGGATATTTAAGAAATGCGCGGGCAATCGTCAATCTTTGCCTTTCTCCGCCGGACAAAGAGCTGCCTAGCTCTCCAATTACCGTATCATAGCCTTGAGGGAGTTTCTCAATAAAAGTGTGTGCATTGGCCATTTTGGCCGATTCTTCGATTTCAGCCTGAGTGGCATCAGGTTTACCTAGACTGATGTTGGCCTTAACCGTATCGTTAAACAAGAAGGTTTCCTGCGTTACTAAGCCAATCTGGCTCCGCAAAGACTGCAAAGTCACATCCCGCACATCCTGACCATCCAGCTTAAGACTGCCTGTGCGCACATCAAAAAACCGCATCAATAAGTTGACCAAGGTCGTTTTACCGCCACCGCTAGGCCCCACTACAGCAACCGTTTCACCCTTGGGGATGACCAGATTAATCTCTCTCAGCGCCGGCTTATCGTCATATTGAAAACTCACCTTGTCATAGACGATTTCTTTACTAAAAGGCCGCATCTCTTTAGCATCGGGCTTATTTCTAATGGAAGGCTGTGTGTCAAGCACCTCAAAAATACGCTCTGCAGAGGCCAAAGCCTGCTGATTAATGCCATGCAACCGTGCCAGTCGCTTCATGGGGTGAATCATCTGCAAAACAGCCCCTAAGAAAGCCACAAACTCGCCTAAGGACATGGACCCGTCTAAAACCCTTATCCCACCGTAAAAGAAGAATACCGCACCCGCAGTCGCCCCCACAGTCTCTGTTAAGGGTGAAAGCACATTCATGCGTTTGTGTGAACTGCGCAACACCCGATAAGAGCGTTCATTGGTACGAGCAAACTTAGCACACGATACTTTTTCAGCCAGAAAAGCCTTAATGATCCGAATTCCGGTAAGCCCTTCAAGAATAGCTGTATTAAAATCCCCCATCGCCAGCTGCCCCTGCTGTGAGAGCTTTTTGAGGCGTTTACCAATACGCGCAATCGGTAAACCAATCAAAGGAATCATGATCAATAATAGGATGCATAATTTCCAGTCAATCGACAGAGCGATGACCGCATAAATAACGACCTTGAAAAGGTTGAAAAACAAATCCGACACGCCTTCTGTGATGGAATTTTGAATCACCCCCGTGTCATAAGTGATGCGAGAAACCATTTTTCCGGTTTCATTCTTGCTGTGATAATCTATCGAAAGCGCAGTAAAATGAGAAAAAAGCTTTTGCCGCAAATCACGAATGACGCGCTGAGAGACATCGTTCATATAAAAATTTTGAAAGAACCCAAACAGTCCCTTGATAAAGAACAGGATCGGGATCATCCACGCTGTCCATGTAAGCACCAGCTTAGGATCGGAGTCATTCAACCGATTGAGTAGATCAACTACCCACTGCGGGGCAAAATCGGGAATAGGCAGGACATTGTTTGCAAAAATACGGTCAACAACAACCCAGATGGCACCAATTTCGATGCCTCCCAATGACGAAGAAACCGCCATACAACCTATGGCGATAAGAAAAATGCGCAGGTGAGCCCGCACATAACTGAGCAATCTTAAATAAGTAGACATAAGGGCGCTATTTTATCACAGACCTTGACGATTAACAAGCCGTTCTGATAGACTTAACTCCTTGTATTTCAATAGGTTAGAGAGACAGAGAAAACTATGCCAAAAACAATCCGTGTTGGGGTCATCGGAACAGGCCACTTAGGGACCCGCCACGCTCAAATTTATACCGAAATTCCCGGGGTTGAACTTATCGCCATTTGCGATACCGATCTGCCTCGATCCCAAAAATTAGCCTCTGAGCTGGGCTGCGCCGCATATGCCGACTACCGCCAACTCTTTGGGACCGTTGATGCGGTCAGCTTAGCGACGCCCACCAGTACGCATGGCGAAATCGGCAAGGCCATTCTCAAGCAAGGCATCGATATCCTGATTGAAAAGCCAATAGCCACTCACATGACCGAAGCCAACACCCTTATCCGTACAGCAAAAGCTAAAAACTGCATCCTGCAGATAGGACATGTTGAACGATTCAACGCCGCTATCGAAGAGGCAATGCAGCATCTAACACGGCCTAAGTTCATCGAAGTCCACAGACTCTCTCCTTACCCGAATCGAGGCACCGATGTCAGTGTTGTGCTTGATGTCATGATTCATGACCTAGATTTGATTTTAGCTTTAGTCGGGTCCCCTGTGAAGAAAGTGGATGCTGTTGGCGTTTCTGTGCTTTCACCCAGTGAAGATATTTCTAATGCGCGACTGTCATTTCAATCTGGATGCATTGCCAACTTAACAGCAAGCCGCATTAGCAATGAACCCATTCGTCGCATCCGCGTCTTTCAAGAAGACAGCTATCTTTCCATTGACTACCAAGCCCAAACCATTGATTTGGCTCATAAGCAAAACCATCAAATTGCTCGTGCCAAGCTTCCTGTAAACAAACGCCCACCCTTGCAAGATGAGTTGGCGCATTTTATCGATTGTGTTCGCAATCGCGCTCAACCCAAAGTAACGGGTGAAGATGGTCGCGATGCCTTAGCCTTGGCATTACGCATCGAACGCGCTATGCGGCGACAACAAACATGAAGCACATCAGTTTTGTCGCAGGAGACCCTTCAGGCGATGTGCACGCGGCTCATTTAGTGCGCGCGCTTTTATCGCAAAATGACAACTTAAGGTTTTCTGGACTGGGCGGCCCCCGCATGCAAGAAGCTGGAGTGGAGTTGCTTTCTGATCTCACAAAAGCCTCTGCTATCGGCCCCTCCGATGCGCTAAAACACATTGGCACCTTACGAGAAGCAAAAAAAGCCTTTGAAGAACACCTAGTCGCCACAAAACCGGATTTAGTTATCCTGGTCGACTTTGGTGATTTCAACTTACCTTTCATCGCTCCCATGGTTAAGCAGCATGGCATTCAACTGGCCTATTTTATCAGCCCACAGCTATGGGCCTGGGGAAGATGGCGACTCCGCTATGTGAAACAATACGTAGATCACATGATTGTCTTGCTTCCGTTTGAGCAGGAGTTTTACGCAAAGGCGGGCGTTCAAGCGACATGGGTAGGACACCCCATCATTGAAGAGACTCAGGCCACCCGTTCTGCAGAGGAGACAGCTGAAATACTGGGACTGAGTCCTATGCGCATGACGGTGGGATTATTGCCTGGATCGCGGCATTCAGAAGTGCGCAGACTTTTGCCTGCCTTCATTCAAGCGGCCGAAGCGCTGTCTAAACATATGCCGGGCTTACAGTTTGTCCTTTCACAAAGCCCGAATTTGGATGATGCACTGTTTACTGCTGCAGATACGACTCACTGCAAAATCATCAAAACCAAAGAACCCTTAGCGAACATCCTGCAAACCTTAGATGCCACTTTTGTTGCTTCAGGCACCGCCACGCTGCAGACAGCTTTACACCAAGTCCCTATGGTTGTTGCCTATAAAACCACGTGGCCTACATTTTTATTTGCACGCATGCTCTTAAAAATCCCAGACATTGCTTTGGTCAATGTGATTGCAGGCAAACGATTGGTGCCAGAGTTATTGCAGAATCAAGTTGCCCCCAAAAAACTTTGCAAAGCACTGTTGCCCCTTTTAAGAGACACCGCGCTTATCACAGAAACGCGATTGGGATTGGCTAAAGTGAAGGAACGCTTAGGCAAACCTGGAGCCATTGATCGCGCCGCTACAACTGTTCTGGATATTATAGAAGAGGCAGGTAGGTCTTGATTTCGTAGTCGGTCACTGTGCGACGGTACCGCTCTACTTCAATCTTCTTATTCTTCAGGAAAGAATCGTAAACACTCTTACCAAGCGCTTGCTGTAACAACTTACTATTCTCCGCCAATGAGATGGCTTCCTCTAAAGAAACGGGTAAAGTTTCAATGCCTAATTTCTTCCTCTCCTCATCAGACATCTCAAACACATTACCCTCGGTGGCTTCGGGCAATTTGTATTTCTTTTTCACGCCTTCCATCCCCGCAGCCAACATGGCACTGAAAGCGATATACGGATTACAAGCCGGATCGGGTGATCGCAATTCAAGGCGTGTAGAGCTTTCTTTGCCCCGTACTGCACGTGGAATACGCACCAAATCAGAATTGCTG